>DLOQ01000071.1:9023-33187 GCA_002479655.1 Lachnospiraceae bacterium UBA7480 | reverse complement strand
GATCACTCATGTGGATGTCAAGATATTACAAGATCTCTTGGAGAAGGATTTCCTGCCGGTGGTTGCACCGATCGGTATGGATGATCAGTTTGAAAGCTATAACATCAATGCGGATGACGCGGCATGCGCCATTGCACAGGCNNAGCGGCGCGGAGAAGCTTGCGTTTTTGACAGATATCGAAGGTCTGTATCGCGATATCAATGATAGATCTTCTTTTATTTCAAGGTTAAATGCCAGTCAGGCGCGTGAGTTGGTTAATGGCGGATTGATCGGCGGCGGTATGCTTCCGAAGCTGAATAACTGCATAGATGCGATTGAAAACGGCGTTAACAGAGTGCATATCTTAGACGGACGGATCGCGCACTGCCTGCTGCTGGAGATCTTTACCAATCAAGGTATCGGAACGGCGATCATACAGGATGGCGAGAGTCTGGATTAACGTAAGGACAGTTACGAAGGATGGAGCGGCTCCTGAGGAATATAAGGACAATTATGCAGGATAGAGTGGATCCGGAAGAATGAAAGGGTGATAAACATGAGTATGCAGCAATATATTGATGAGGCGGAAAGTGTCCTGCTTCATACATATAACCGTTATCCGGTTGTATTTGAGAGTGGAGAGGGTGTTTATTTAAAAGATACGGACGGAAAGAGATATCTTGATTTCTGCTCCGGCATCGGTGTGTTTGCTTTGGGCTATGGTGATCGGGAATATAATGATGCAGTCAAGGCACAGGTGGATAAGATATTGCACACCTCCAATTATTATTATAATGTACCTGCGATCAATGCCGCAAAGGCAGTTCTGAAGGTATCCGGCATGGATCGGATCTTTTTTACGAACAGCGGTGCAGAGGCGGTAGAGGGCGCGATCAAGGCGGCAAGAAAATACGCGTATTTAAAGGATAATACAACAGATCATGAGATCATAGCGATGGAACATTCTTTTCACGGGCGCACCATGGGGGCATTGTCCGTAACGGGAACGCCGAAATACCGGGAGGCGTTCCGACCGATGATCGGTAATGTGAGATTTGCCGATTTTAATGATATAGAGAGCGTCAAGGCGCAGCTGACGGACAAGACCTGTGCGATCATGATGGAGACCGTACAGGGAGAGGGCGGTATTCATCCCGCCGAAAAGGAATTCCTGCAGGCGGTAAGGGCTATCTGTAACGAACGGGATATCCTGCTGATCTTAGATGAGATCCAGTGCGGAATGGGCAGGACCGGAACGATGTTCGCATGGCAGCAGTATGGCGTCAAGCCGGATATTATGACATCTGCGAAAGCGCTTGGCTGCGGTATACCGGTAGGAGCATTTTTGATGACGCAGAAGGTGGCGGATCATTCCCTTGTGGCAGGCGATCATGGCACCACCTACGGCGGCAATCCGCTGGCCGGAGCTGCGGTATGTAAGGTGATGGAGCTTTTTGAGAAGAAGGATGTGCTGAATAATGTGGTTTCCGTTTCGGCTTATCTGGAAGAACAGCTTGACAGCTTGAAAGCGGAACATAAGGATATTATTGACCGGCGCGGACGCGGTCTGATGCAGGGATTGGAATTTGACCATCCGGTTGGAGACATCATCAAACGTGCTTTGGAGGAGGGGCTGGTGCTGATCAATGCCGGTGCGAATGTGATCCGTTTTCTGCCGCCTCTGGTCATTACAAGGGAACATGTGGATGAAATGGTGGCAATTCTGAAAAAATGTTTATGATTTCGGACCGCAGGTTTGTGCGGTGCCGGGATATATTTTAAATGATAGTTTATAAAGGCGTGGATGTTAAGTATGGATTCAAAAAACAGGATAACGTCAATCGTTCTTCTGCTGGCAATGCTGGCGGGAATATGGTACGCGGGGACGCGCGGCGGCGCCGCAGACAATGGATCAATGTCAGGGTTTCAAAAAGATACCATATATATCTGGTATACGGATGAGGCTCTGACTGATTATATTAATAGCGCGGCATTGGCATTTTATGAGGATTATGATGTGCGCGTCGTGCCGGTGCTGCAGTCGGGACTTGAGTATGTTCAGGCATTAAATGCCGCTTCCGTCAGCGGCAATGAGATACCGGATCTTTATCTGACAGGTTCGGATTCTCTGGAGAGGCTGATCATGGCGGGACTGGCGTCGCCGGTAGAGGACGCAAATGGGATTCTGAATGATTTTTATTTTCCCCGGACTGCGCTGGACGCGGTGACTTATAAGGGCGAATATTATGCCTATCCGTTTTACTATGAGACATCGTTTCTGCTTTATAATAAAACCTATCTGACTCAGATCGCGGACGGCGCGCTGCGTGAGGAGATCCTTTTAGGCGGCGAAGCCGGACGGGACGGAGACGTTGATGAAGGGATGGACGACGGAGATGACATGCTTACGGAGCAGGGGATACCGGAAGGATATGATGAGGCATCCTGGGATGCGGCTGTCTCGCAGAAGATGCATGATCTGATTCCGGCTTCCATAGAGGATATCCTTGACATTGCGGATGCTTACAATGCTCCGGGACAGGTGGAGAATATCTTTCTCTGGGATGTTTCTGATATTTTGTATAATTATTTTTTCGCGGGCGCGTATATGGATGTGGGAGGCCCCTGTGGGGATGATGCGTCCGTGATCGAGATCTATAATGAAGATTCCATTGCGTGTATGAGCGTATATCAGGGACTACGCCAGTTTTTTTCCATAGAATCCAAGGAAAGCAGTTATGCACAGGTATTGCAGGAATTCCTGGATGGCAAGACACTCTTTACGATTGCGACGATCGATGCCATCAGCAGCCTTGAGGAAGCAAAGGAGAACGGGGGATTTCCGTATGAATACGGCATCGCGTTGCTGCCGAGCATCGATGGAGTGCATGCCGCAAAAGGATTGTCCGTAACGAATGTCATCGCAGTGAACGGTTATAGTGAGCATAAGGAAATGGCAAATATCTTTGCAAGATATCTTGTCTACGAGACTGCGGATACCCTGTACGACAGGACGGGTAAGATGCAGGCGACATATCCGATTGAAGATTTTGTGACGGATATCCGGGATGAGATCGTTGCTATTTATGAAAATTCTACTTCGCTGCCTAAGATCTTGGAGATCAGCAATTTCTGGATACAGTTGGAGCTGGCATATACCAGGATATGGGATGGGAGCAATGTCAATGATGTACTCAGACAGCTTTCCGAACAGATGAAGACGCAGATCGCGGGCGAGGGCGTCGCGGAAGAAGTGATTCCGTCTGAGGGACCGGAATTGTAATATGATTCTGTATTTCAATCCGGTCAGATGGTCAGTAAAATGTTAGTGAAATAAAAATGCAGTTTATAAAATTTTGAAAAGCCGGGTCTGAATCCTATCCATGTCAGATCCGGCTTCCTATCTGATGTTCAATTTTTTTCCGACAGAACAGAAATCTGCCTGATTTAGATGGGTAAAGATTAATTCCTGTTAAAATAGAATTTTATTTGATATAATAAACGTGACATACAGTTGTCATGTTATGCCTGATATGATGTAAATGGAGCGTGAAAAGTGATGAAGATAGACAGACTGATCGGGATATTGTCCATCTTACTGCAGGAAGAGAAGACAACAGCGCCGGATCTGGCAGAGAGGTTTGAAGTATCAAGAAGAACCATCAACAGGGATATTGAAGATCTTTGCAAGGCAGGGATTCCCATCAGGACGGCACAGGGCGCCGGCGGCGGTATCAGTATTATGGATGGATACCGTATGGACAGGACNNATCAAAGGATATGCAGATGATCCTTGCGGGGCTTCGGAGTCTGGACAGCGTAAGCGGGAGCCGGTATTATGCACAATTGATGGAGAAGCTGCAGACGGGGTCGTCGGAGTATATCAGCGGCAGGGATTCCATGCTGATCGACTTGTCGTCATGGTACAAGGGCTCTCTGGCACCTAAGATCGAGACCATTCAGAGCGCGATTGAAAACAGGCACATTCTGACATTCAGATATTATGCGCCTGCGGGAGAAAGCGAGCGTTGTATCGAGCCATACTATCTTGTGTTCCGGTGGTCGAACTGGTATGTATGGGGATGGTGCGGGGACAGAAAGGATTACAGACTGTTTAAGCTGAACCGTATGGATCAGGCGGCGGAATCAGATCAGAGCTTTGTAAGCAGAGATGCTCCCATACCGGATCTGTCCAATGAGAAAATCTTTCCGGGCGGCATCAAGGTGAAGGCGCTTTTTGCACCTGATGTGAAATGGAGGCTGGTGGAAGAATTCGGCCCGCACTGTTTTACGGAGAATGACGACGGAAGACTTCTTTTTTCCGCCGATTATACGGATAGGGAGAATCTTGTTACATGGCTTCTGACATTTGGCGCAAAGGCGGAGGTGCTGGAACCGGAAGACATTCGCGATGCAATCAGGCGCATTGCGGAAGAAACAATCAAATTATATCAGGAGGAATAAGATTGAAAAATCAAAGATTTTTCAATCGCAAATTTGTGCCTGCGGCCCAAATTCGCAGGTTACGGAAAGGCATGGTTATTAAGATGAGTGAGAATGTGAGCTGCTGTGGGGCGGATTGCGGCACCTGCAGTTTTTATGGAAATGTATGTACAGGCTGTAATGAAGCAAGCGGGAGGGTATTTCATGCGCCAGAGGGGAAGGAGTGCCCGATCTATCATTGCAGTAAGATTCAGCAGGGATTTGCTTCCTGTGGAGAGTGTAAGAACCTTCCCTGTGGGATTATTCTTGGGACACGTGATCCGAATCTGTCGGAGGAAGAGTTTATGAAGACAGTGGAAGACCGCGTGAACCGGCTAAAGGGAGGCTCTGGGAATGGCGTTTGACTATAAAAAGGAGTACAAAGAATTTTATCTGCCGAAAGCAAAGCCTGAAATCGTGACGGTTCCCAAGATGAATTTTCTGGCGGTACGCGGCAGCGGCGATCCCAATCAGGAAGGCGGAGAGTATAAAGCTTCTATTGGACTTTTGTACGGGATTGCATTTACGATTAAGATGAGTAAGAAGGGCGACCACCAGATAGAAGGATATTTTGATTATGTCGTACCGCCGCTGGAGGGGTTCTGGTGGCAGATTGAAAAATCAAAGATATTTGGAATTGATTACAGCTGTAAGGACAGCTTCCAATGGATCTCGGTCATTCGTCTGCCGGATTTTGTGACCCAAAAGGACTTTGCGTGGGCTGTGGAAGAAGCGTCAAGAAAGAAGGCAGCGGATTTCTCTAAGGTGGAATTCCTGACATATGAGGAAGGTCTTTGCGTGCAGTGTATGCATATCGGAGCATATGATGATGAACCGGTAACCATAGAAGGGATGCATCGCTTTATGGAAGAACAGGGATATGCACTGGATATCACAGATCAGAGATATCATCATGAAATCTATCTGAGCGATGCGCGCAGGGTGGCTCCGGAAAGGCTGAAAACAGTGATCCGGCATCCGATAAGGAGGGTATAAGAACTATGGAATATATAAGAGTTACAAAAGAAAATCTGGAAAAGGAGCACATCTGCTGTGCCATATCCAATAATAAAGATGTCCAAGTGTCATCGAAGAAAGCATGGTTGTCAGAGCGGTTTGAGGAAGGACTTGTTTTTCTGAAAAGCATGGAACGGGGAAAATGCTTCATAGAGTATATTCCTGCAGAAAATGCATGGGTCCCGATCATTGCAGAGGGGTATATGTACATTGACTGCCTTTGGGTTTCCGGGTCTCTGAAAGGGCACGGATATTCCAACGATCTGTTGGAAACATGTATCGAGGACAGCAAAGAAAAGGGAAAGAGAGGGCTATGCATCTTATCTTCTGCGAAGAAAAGGGCGTTTTTGGCAGACCCTAAGTTCTTGGAATATAAAGGGTTTTCCGTGAGCGATGAATCAGATAACGGAATCCAGCTATGGTTCCTGCCGTTTGAGAAAAATGCGGAGCAGCCAAGGTTTAAGGAATGTGCGAAGCATCCGGGAACCGAGGAGAAAGGTTATGTGCTGTACTATACGAATCAGTGTCCGTTTCCGGCAAAATATGTGCCGTTGATAGAAAAAATCGCGCAGGAAAAGGGAGTGCCATTTCATTCCATTCATATTGAGGACAGGGAGACCGCGCAAAACGTACCTACACCGGTTACCAATTACGCATTGTTCTTAGATGGGAAATATGTATCTAATGAGATTTTGTCAGAGAAGAAGTTTTTGAAGATGATAGAGTGAAAAGTGTTTCTAATTGCTTTAGCGTTTTTCATTTCTATTTGAGCCGTCGAAGGAGGCAGGGGGATTAGTGTGAAAAATATATCTAAGGCAGTAAAAGACACTGCCTAAGATATATTAAGTTTCACACGCAAATTTGTGCCTGCGGCCCAAATTCGCAGGTTACGGAAAGGCATGGTTATTGATATGGGTAAGGATCAGAATAAGAGGATGATGGAATATGTGATGGATCAGTTGTCAGATCTGCCGGGAGTGAGGAATATCCCTATGATGGGCGGATATCTCTTTTATTACAATGAAAGAATATTCGGCGGCATATACGGCTCAGGCGAACTGTTGATCAAAATCACCAAAACGAGTAAGAAATACATGCCGGACAGTGAGCCGGAGCTGCCCTATGAAGGGACGAAGGAGATGCTTCCCTGTACGATTATAGAAGATCGGGAGAAACTGCAGATCATGGTGAAGGAGATGTGGGCGGAGCTTCCGGAAAGGAAGAAGTAAATCTTCACTAATATATGACAAAATTTACGAAAAACCTTGATTCGTCCATGGGGGTATGTGTTATAATTTTAAGGACGGTGTCGGCATCCCGATGGGGATGTGAATAAGTAAAAGGAGTCATATAGGTATGAAGACCAGAAAAACAAGTATTTCCATGCAATTGTTTCTTTTTATTTTAGGAGCTTCCGCCATTGTTGCTTTGATCGTAGGCGGCGTATCGTATTCTACGATGGGGCGGTTTTTAAGGCAGAAAACAATGGGGAGCGTGATGGAAATTGCAGTGATTGCTGCTGAAAATGTGGATGGTGAGACTTTTGCGAAAGCCATGGAAGGAGACGAAGACGCCCTTTCGGCGGTGAAGGATTCCCTCAGCTTTTTCCTTTCCGGGGATTCGGTAACTTATGTCTATACGCTTATGCCCAAAGATGCAAGCAATTTTCAGTTTGTTGTAGATACGGATCCGGATGATCCCGGAGAATATGCCGAGGATTATGAGGCGCAGGATGCCATGTTTGAGGCGATGGAGGGAAAGGCAAGCGTAACGCGGGAAGCGTTTACCGATGAGTGGGGAACATTTTACAGCGGTTATGCGCCAATCATACATAACGGAAAAACATTGGGAATCGTTGCGGTAGATTATGAGGCGTCATCAATACAGACTTCCTTAAATTAGTTGATATGCGAGATCCTGCTTGCGGTGGCAATCGGCATTTTCTTTGCGGTTACCGCTGCATGGATCACCTCTGCAAGGATGAAGCGTAATTTCAAAAAGGTAAATGATAAGATCCTTGAGGTGGCTTCGGATGACGGGGATTTGACAAAGGTGCTGGATATCACTTCCGGCGATGAACTGGAAGTGATTGGAAACAGTTTGAACCGGCTCTTGCAGAAGACCGCCAATACGATCCGTCAGATCAAGGGGGCAACGGACAGTATTGAGGTTAAAATGGAAAGCATCAATACGCATGTATCCGGTTCCGTTTCCAGGATCACGGATATCAATGACACGATACAGTCCATGGTGGCATCCGCGGAGGAGATCGCGGCGTCTGCCGGAACCGTTGGGGAGAAGGTGGATTTTGTATATAGGGATATTCAGAGCATTGTGGATATTGTCGCCCGGAATACCAATTATCTGCAAGAGATCCATGCTTCTTCAAGAGAGCTGAATGAAACGGCGAAAAATTCCGTAAAAAGGATAGAGGAAAATGTGGCGGGCATGTCCGCAGGCATGCAGAAGGAAAAGGAAAAGGCGGATGCGGCCCTTAGGATAAAAGAGCTGTCGGATTCCATCTTAAGTATTTCCTCCCAGACCAATCTGCTTGCATTGAATGCTTCCATAGAGGCGGCAAGAGCAGGAGAAGCGGGAAGGGGATTTGAAGTCGTGGCGCGGGAGATCGAAACATTGGCCCGCAATACCAGCAATGCGGCAAATGAGATCCAGGAGATGAGCAGCGGCGTGGTGGAAGCGGTGGAAGGCTTGGACATGCTGGCGGAGAAAATGCTTTCCTTTATGCGGGACGAAATTTCCGAGGATTATGAAAGCTTCAGTGATTCTTCCCGTAAATTTATGGGTCAGTCGGATGAGATCCGGACCTCAATGGAACAGCTTCAGCAGATTACGGAACAGTACGAGGAATCATTGAAGAGCATCAATGACGTCATGCAGTCTGTCAGCGCGGCATCAGAGGAAACAAGCACGGAGATCTCCCATGTATCGGAGATGCTGCTGTCTATGAATACGGACATGAAAAATATTGAGGATTCAACGGTGGAAACCGTTCAGGATATCTCAAATATGAACAGTGAATTAAGCGGCTATCAGATCAATGCGGAGGATTTTCAGAATGGATGAAAAAAGAAAGAAACCTATTATAAATTTAACATTGTCGGCTATGTTTATGGCGATAGGACTGGTATTACCGTTCCTGACCGGACAGATTAAGCAGATTGGAAGCATGCTTCTGCCCATGCACATTCCCGTTTTTTTGTGCGGCTTGATCTGTGGCTGGCAGTATGGGCTTATCGTCGGATTTATATTGCCGATACTGCGTTCTATGTTGTTTGGGATGCCGATTCTTTTCCCGACGGGAATTGCAATGGCGTTTGAACTTGCTACTTATGGAGCGGTGATCGGCTGGCTGTATTCCCATTCCCGTTGGCAGTGCGTCATTGCATTATATCGCTGTATGATCGCTGCAATGCTGGCAGGACGTCTGGTATGGGGCGTTGTTCAGGTATTGCTGCTTGGCATTAACGGCAATGGCTTTACATGGAAGATGTTTATTGCGGGCGCGTTTTTGAATGCGATCCCGGGGATTATCCTGCAGTTGATTCTGATCCCGGCGATCATGGTTGCATTGAACCGTACAGGTCTCGTCCGTTTTGGCAGGAATAAAGCTTTGCTGCAAAATGTGGGGGATTGAAGTATGGAAGAAGGAAAAGCTGCATGTTCCGCCATTTTACAGGAGATTCGTGGTAATGATAAAAAGCCGCTGCTGGTTGCCATTGACGGAAGGTGCGGCGCGGGGAAGACGTCATTGGCCGCCTTACTGCAGGAAGAAACAGGATGTAATGTAATCCATATGGATCATTTTTTCTTACAGCCGGAACAGCGTACAAAAGAGCGTATGCAGGAACCGGGCGGCAATGTAGATTATGAAAGGTTTCTTGAGGAAGTTATGATGCCCCTCAGTCAGGGGATAGCATTTTCCTATCGGCAGTTTGACTGCAAAAAGATGGAACTGTCATCCATGATCCGGATAGAACAGAAGGATATTACGATTGTGGAGGGTTCCTATAGCTGTCATCCTTCTTTATGGGATTTTTATGATCTGCGGGTTTTTCTGAGTATTGGACCAAAGGAGCAGATCCGGCGTATCCGCAGCCGGAACGGCAGCGAAGCGGTTTCCCGTTTTCGTGACCGTTGGATTCCTTTAGAGGAACAGTATTTTAGCGCTTGCCGGATACGGGAACGCTGTGATCTGGTATTTGAAATGTAATGGCAGGTTTCTTTTCTAAATGGCGTATCTGCTGAAGAAGATCCATGTATTAAAAGAGTATGAAAGAAGGAAAAAAGGCAATACTAATCTTATGAAATAAGGCTGTCACTGAGAAGTACAGGCGGAGAGAAAGGGTTAGTATTATGTGGGGGATCTTAATTGCGATCATATCCGGAGCTTTAATGAGTGTACAGGGGGTTTTTAATACGCAGGTGACAAAGGCTTCCGGTATCTGGGCGGCGGCATCTTATGTACAAGCTTCCGCGCTTGTTGTATGTCTGGCTGCATGGCTTTTTACGGAGCGCGGTCCTTTGAGCGACGTGGTTAAAGTGCAGCCAAAATATATGCTCCTTGGAGGAGCGATCGGCGCATTTATTACGATTACGGTAATCAAGAGCGTGGATGCGCTGGGACCGGCAAGAGCGGTCATGATCATCGTCATATCTCAGCTTCTGGTTGCCTATATCATTGAGCTGCTGGGGATATTTCAGGTGGAGAAGCAGCCATTGGAGGTTCGAAAGATCATCGGGATCATCATTGCGATCGTGGGATGCGTGTTATTTAAATGGAAATAAAATATTTAATTAAATCTTAACAAAATCACTCTTGTAATTTTATGCAATATAGCATAGAATAAAATTAGTCTGAAAGGTCTCCTTGCGGGTGTCAGATACACCGGAAAGGAGATTTTATGAAAATAAAATATATGATCATGGTGATGACGGCATTGCTCCAGATCACTTTTTTGTCGTCATGCACAGCACCATCGCCGCAGGTGGCGCTTAAGGATGCTGTTTCGGGACAGGTTTTGCAGGAACAGCAGGCAGCGGATCCGGGAAGAAGTGATCCTGTGGCAGAGGAACCGCAGGAGGAGATCTATGTCCATGTCTGCGGCGCGGTCAGGTCGCCGGGCGTTTATGCTTTGCCGACAGGCAGCAGGCTCTATGAAGCAATAGAGGCGGCGGGCGGGGNNTGCAATCTTGCGCTGACAGTCAGTGATGGTATGCAGTATCAGATTCCGACGGAAGAAGAGGCGCTTTCCGGTGAATTTCCAAACGCGGGGCAGGAGAATCGGTCGTCTTATGACGCTCAGGGACTTTTGGATATCAATCTTGCTACTGTGGCAGAGTTGATGGAGCTTCCCGGGATCGGACAGACCCGTGCGGATGCGATTATTACATTTCGTGAGGAACACGGCGCATTTGCCTGTAAGGAGGATCTTATGCAGGTGACGGGGATCAAGGGCGCTACATATGAGAAGATTGAGAGTTATATCACTGTACGGTAAAGAATGTTGATGCCGCGCGGAGCGGAGTGAATGTGCAATGCAGAGCGCATGATAAAAAAATAAGGATTGGTTCACATAGAGATGAGTAAGAGAATATTGGTCGTAGATGACGAGAAGCTGATTGTAAAAGGGATCCGGTATAGTCTGGAACAGGATGAGATGCAGGTGGATGTGGCATATGACGGGGAAGAAGCGCTGGAAAAGATCAAGGCGAATCAATATAGTCTGATCTTATTGGATCTGATGCTTCCAAAGCTTTCCGGTACGGAGGTATGCCAGCAGGTCAGAGAGTTTTCCGATGTGCCGATCGTGATGCTGACGGCAAAGGGCGACGATATGGATAAGATCATGGGATTGGAAAACGGCGCTGACGATTATATTACCAAGCCGTTTAATATCCTGGAGGTCAAGGCACGCATCAAGGGGATCATCAGAAGATATGAAAATGCTGCGCGTAAAAATGCGAAGCCGGTTTCCCATATCATTGAAAATGGAGAATTGATGATCGATCTCGATAACCGCCGTCTGACGATCGGGCAAAAAGAGATTAATCTGACGACCAGGGAATTTGAATTATTAGAACTCTTTGTAACCAATCCGGGTAAAGTATATAACAGAGACAGTCTGCTGAAGCTTGTCTGGGGCGCCGATTATCCCGGAGATGTGCGGACAGTGGATGTTCATGTGCGGCGTCTGAGGGAAAAGATAGAGGACAATCCAAGCGAACCAAGGTTCGTTCAGACAAAGTGGGGGGTTGGATACTATTATAAGGGGTAAGCTCGCTTTTATACGAAGTTTTAAGCTTCGTATATTTCTTATTATCATTTTAACAGGATTGTTTGGCAGCGCAATGATGTGGCGCGGTATCCTTAATCACTATGAAGAGGAAAACATTAATACGCGTACCAGCGAGGTTGTTAATCAGATGCGTATTGTTGCCAATCATCTGATATCCTATCATTATCTACAGGATAATTCTTCAGAAATCATTAATGCGGAATTGTCACAGCTTTCCACGATCTACGACGGGAGGATACTTGTTGTAGATCAGAATTTTCGTATTATCAAAGATACGTATGGACTTAGCGAAGGCAGGTATATGATCGCCAAGGAAGTGATTGATGGGTTTGGTGGTAAGACAGTAACCAATTATGATGCCAACAATCATTTTATCGAGGTCGTCGTTCCGATCTTCGGCACTGGGGAAGGTGAGGGGGACTCCGGTGTAGAGGGAGTGATCCTGACCAGCGTCTCTACGGAAAATTTTGTGCAGAATTACGCGACGCTCTATCGTCAGGCGAGAGTGCTGGAGACGGTGATCATGATCTGCACCATCGGTATCGCGATCTTTATTTCGGCGATTATTACACGACCTTTTGACGAGGTGGTTAAGGCGGCTAATGAGGCGGTTACCTTTGATGAGATGATACCTGCGGTGCCGGATTATATCGAGACGCGGCAGATGGTGGAAGCCTTTAATAAGATGCGTGCCAGAGCGAAAGCGTTGGATGATTCGCGGCAGGAATTCGTCAGCAATGTATCACATGAATTAAAGACACCGCTTACTTCCATGAAGGTTCTCGCAGATTCCCTGAATATGCAGGAGGACGTACCGGTGGAGATGTATCGTGAGTTCATGCACGATATTACGGAGGAGATTGACCGGGAAAATAAGATCATCACAGATCTGCTTTCTCTGGTGAAGATGGAAAAAGGCGCGTCCGGCATGAATTTTGAAAGCTGCAAGATCAATGCAATGCTAGAGCTGATCATAAAGCGTTTGGGACCGATCGCAAGGAAGCAGGAGGTAGATCTGATCTTTGAGAGCGAGCGGGAGGTTACGGCGGATGTGGATGAGGTGAAACTGACGCTTGCCTTGACCAATCTGATTGAAAACGGCATCAAATATAACCGGCATCCGGGCTGGGTGAAGATCATACTGGATGCGGATCATCAGTATATGACGGTTGAGGTGAAGGATTCGGGAATCGGGATCTCGGAGACGGATATTGATCATATTTTTGAGAGATTTTATCGGGTGGATAAATCACATTCCAATGAGATAGACGGTAACGGTCTGGGACTTGCCATTGTAAAAAGAACGATACAATATCACCGCGGATCGATTACAGTAGATAGTGTGATGGGAGAGGGAACCAGCTTTTTGGTGAAGATACCATTGAGTTTTATTTCTGTAGATTGATTTTAACAGGCGTTTCCGATAGGTTTATGGCGTGAGATCAAGGCAGGGAAGAAAGAGGGTCAAAAAAGTGCGCTTTGTAAAAAGAAAGAAGATAAAAGGATATGGGAGCAATATGGCGGCTGCTTTGCTGTATTTGTTTGTTTTGGCATCCTTATTATCCTGCAGCAGGACGGAGCATGCAGAAGGGCAGCATGGAGCTTCGGTATCTTCCTCCGAAATACAGCTTTATTATCTGAACAAAGATGAAAATGCCCTGCTCAGCCAGTCCTATACAATGGAGGCGGAAGAGCAGAGCGGGCAGATACGGGAGCTGCTGGAGAAAATGCAGGCGATTCCGGAAAGCATTGATATAAAAGCGCCGATGCATCTGGGATTTCAGGTAGTCTCTTATCAACTGGAGGGGACGCAGATCGTCTTGAAAGTGGATGAAGCCTATAAGCAGCTGACACCCTCCACGGAGATACTGGCGCGGGCGGCGATCGTAAGGACATTGACGCAGATCAAGGGGATTGACGGCGTTAGCTTTCTGGTGGGAGAGGATCCGCTGACGGATCTGGCTGGGAAGCCGGTTGGCGTAATGACGGCGGATATGTTTATTGATAATCAGGGATCGGAGATCAATGCCTACGAACAGGCCAATATCATATTATATTTTGCCAATGAAGAGGGAAATGCATTGATCAAGGTCAACCGGCTGGTAATATATAACAGCAATATAGCGATAGAAAGGGTTGTCGTAGACCAGCTGATCGCGGGACCGAGCAATACGGAATCTTATCCGACGATCAATCCCGCGGCAAAGATCAATTCGGTTACGATAACTGACGGTACATGCTATGTGAATCTGGACAGCGCATTTTTAACGCAGCCATATAATGTCACATCAGAGGTGGCGATTTATTCCATCGTAAATTCCTTGGCGGAGCTGAGTAATGTCAATAAAGTCCAGCTTATGATAGATGGGGAAACAGCGGTGCAGTATCGTGATCATATCAGTTTTGAGAATACGTTCACACGGAATCTTGATATGATTGAATAAAATAGAGAGTTTATTAGGGGAAAGGCGGGGATAAGATGATGCGAAGACCGTTATGCGCAGCCTCTCTTGTCTGTATCGCCCTGATCTTTTGGTGGCTCTGCATTAAGGACCCGCCGGAAGCGGATATATCCGCATGGACAGATCGTGATCTTTTGATCAGCGGCACCGTCAACGGAAAAGAGATCAAGGGAGAGACGCAGGTAGTATATCTTAGTAATATCGCATTCTGCGATATGGAATCACTGTTTGGGGAAGATTCCTTTCAATCAATTAATGACACAATTGATACATATGGACTGATTTGCTATATGCAGCAGGAGGCGCCGCCAATGGGCGCAACGATTTTGCTTATGGGAAAAATGACAGCATACTCTGCAGCGACCAATCCGGGCGAATTTGACCAGAAAAGCTATTATTTGTTACAGGGATACTGCGGAAAAGTATCGGTAACAGAAATCGTCAGCGTTTCGGAGGAATATGATGCTTTTAGAGAGGGGCTGTACCGGTTCCGCTGCTATCTGTCTTCCGTTTTGGATGCCGCGCTGGATGAGCGGGATGCTTCGGTGATGCGGGCAATGCTTCTGGGGGAAAAGCTGCAGATGGACCGTGACATCAAAAAGCTTTATCAGACCAATGGGATCGCGCATATCCTGGCGATCAGCGGTCTGCATATCAGCATGATCGGAATTGCGTTATATCAGCTCCTGAAACGGCTTTCCGTGCCGCTTTATGTATCGGGAGGACTTGCCATGACGGTCATGATCGCTTATGCAGTTATGACCGGCGCGAGCGCCTCAACGGTCCGGGCTGTGGTCATGTTTGGACTTATGGTCACGGCAGCCTGCGTAAGAAGAAGTTATGATCTGCCTACGGCGCTGTCCTTGGCGGCGCTGTGTACAACGATCACGGAACCATATATGCTGTATCAGACAGGATTCTGGCTGTCCTATATGGCGGTTTTCGGCGTGGCGATCCTGTATCCTGCCCTGATGGATGGGATCGAGATCAAAAACAAAAGGCTGCGTACACTCTGCAATGCCGCTATTGGAGGCTTGTGTGTCAATCTCGCGACGCTGCCTGTGCTGCTACTGAGTTATTATGAATATCCGGTTTATTCCATATTCCTGAATCTGCTGGTGATCCCGCTGATGAGCCTGCTGCTCCCGGCAGGGATATTTACGGTCTTGGCAGGCTGTATCTTTCTGCCCTTGGGGAAAGCTGTGGGAATGATCGTTCATGTGATCCTGCGCGTCTATGAATGGCTCTGCAGCGCAGCCATGAATCTGCCGGGCAGAAGCTGGATCGCCGGTGCGCCTGGAGCCTTAAAGATCATAATGTTTTATGGCGTTTTGATCTTGGTTGCGCTGTCGGGAAAAAAGGTCGGAAGAAAGAGGCTGCCCCGGATGAAAGCGTATGTCCGGTTTCTGTTGATCGCTGTTGCAATCCTTATGATGGGGCTGCGGGCGGAAGATGGGCTTTGCATAACGCTGCTCGATGTGGGGCAGGGTGACGGGATCTGCATCCGCGCAGAAGGGATCGTCTGCATGATCGATGGTGGAAGCTCTTCCAAAAGCCATCTGGCAGAGTATCAGCTTATGCCGTTTTTAAAACATGAGGGGATCAGTGAAATCGATTATTGGCTGATTACGCATCCGGATGTGGATCATTGCAGCGGATATCAGGAAATGATGGAGATGGGGAAGGAAAATGCGATCATCGTGCATACGCTTGTGCTTCCGGATGCCTATGGCATCAGGGAAAGCTGTGCGGAACTGATCTCACTGGCGGAGAAAAATGGCGTTCAGGTGCTGCTGCTGTCAAGCGGAGAGTTTATTCAGGCAGGAGAGCTGAAACTTACGGTGCTGCATCCAAAAGAAGGATACCGGACGGAAGATGTCAATGAAAGTTCACTGGTCGTTTCCGTGGAATATGAGGATTTCTGCGGAGTCTTTACCGGAGACGCCACGACGGAAGGTGAGCGGGAAGTCATACGATATTGGGAAGAATATGGATGCCGTCAGGTGCAGTTGCTAAAGGTTGGACATCATGGATCTTCGACCTCCACTTCGGAAGCCTTTTTGGAATCCTGCAGTCCGCTGGCAGCCGTGATCTCCTGCGGACGGAATAACCGTTATGGGCATCCGCATGAAGAAGTTATGGAAGGGCTGGAACGGTACGGCTGCATGATATACCGGACGGATGAGTGCGGGGCGGTAAGCGTGTATGTCAGGGATGGGAAGATGTGGATAGAGGAATATCTGACATTTCATGCTTTTTCATCGGAATGATCGTTGTAAAATGTTCTCTGCGTCGGTGGCGCTAAGGGAGATCTGGTTTGTCCGACGTTTTCTTATGGGCTGCCTGTTTGGATACGGGATACCCATTCCCTTGAAGATCGGTTGTCTGGGTGCACTGCTGATCCTGCTCGGCTTTTCCGTTCGGTCTGCTGCTTTCCCAAACGCCCTCGGGGATCGTGCTGATAGGTTTTTTGTATTCTGCGGCTTTCATATTAATCCTCCATGTTAGAGCAGCTTGCTGCGATGACACCTCGTTTCCACGCTGCTTTTCTCGTATTTTTTTATATTCATAGTTTCTCATATTTAAAAATATTTATGCAGCATGGAATTTATAAAGCCGGCATGGTTTTAGTTGAGAAAAAGCAATTTTTGTGATAGTATCATACTCGAAAGCGGATCGTAGTCAAATGATGGGAGACTTGTAATACGACACCATTGAGGAACAGGAGCTTAGCTGCGATGAAAACAGTTTGTCAGGTATGTATGCATCACTGCGCGCTGGAACCCGGACAGACGGGAATGTGCAGAGCCAGAAAAAACGAGGGCGGAGAGATCATCTGCGAAAATTACGGCCGGATCACTTCCATAGCGCTGGATCCCATTGAAAAGAAGCCTCTTTATGATTTCCATCCGGGAAGCATGATACTGTCTGTGGGAAGCTATGGCTGTAACCTGAGATGTCCTTTCTGCCAGAATCACGAGATCTCCATGGCGGACGGAAGGATCCCTGACGCGGAGTATATCTCTTCCGGACAGCTCGCGGATCTGGCGCTGACATGGAAGGAACAGAAAAAGGCGGGGAATATCGGCATAGCCTACACCTATAATGAACCCTTGGTGGGCTGGGAGTTTGTCCGTGATACGGCAAGACTGGTGAAGGAATACGGCATGCAGAATGTCCTTGTGACAAACGGCACCGCTGCGCTTACGGTTCTTGAGGAGCTATTGCCTTGGATAGATGCCATGAACATTGACTTAAAGGGCTTTCGCAAGGAGTACTATCGGAAGCTTGGCGGGGATTTGGAGACAGTCAAGGCGTTTATCGCTAGGGCGGCGGAAAGCTGTCATGTGGAACTGACCACGCTGATCGTGCCGGGAGAGAACGATTCCCCTGAAGATATGGAAGCGCAGGCCAAATGGATCTCCGGTTTAAGTCCGTCCATCCCTCTTCATATCACCCGCTTTTTTCCTTGTTACCGCATGCAGGACAGGGAAGCTACGGACGTGGAGCAGCTTTACCGCCTTGCGGGGACGGCAAAGCGGTATCTGGAAAAGGTGTATGTGGGGAATGTGTGAGCGGATAAAAAAGAGATTCTTTTTCCTAAGCTCTCCAAGGTCTGGTTTTTCCAAGCCATCCCATCTCTGCCCAGTATTTCGCGTCAAGATAGTCAGGATTGTCTTTGTACAATGATTTCTGCAACATGCGGCAGAAAAGAAATTTTATCCTTGTAATTGCATTTGCCTTTGGAGGTTTTTCATAATTGATATGAAAAATTTTGTCTGATAAACGACTTATTTTTTTCGTAAGCTCTAAGCGCTTTTTTTCTGCAAGCCTTTCCCAGACAACATCGCTCATAAGTTGTCCTGTAAACACCATAATTTTGGAAATGCCCCACCATGAAAGACTGTGTTTTATGTCTTTCGCTGTGGATTTTGCTCCTGCGCCGAGACATTGCGTAATGATAACTGCACGCTTTGTAAACATTTCAGGAGCAGGGCGGTGCGGCATCCATAAATATGCAAGATGGTCAAGCAGCGCTTTCATGGAACCTGTTGCGTGCATCACATAAGCGGGACTGGTCATGACAATCAAATCGGATTCTAATAGCGACGATACAATTTTTTGTATGTACTCCGCATCTTTGCATGTATGTTCGCCTTTCAACATACAATTTATACAGCCTGAGCAGAAAGCAGGACAGTCCTTTGGAAGATAAAATTCCCTGATATCCGAATTTTCACGGAATTGTTTCAGAAAAATTTCTTTTAAACGATAGGTTACACCTTGTTTTTCTGTTCCGTTTATCACTGTTATTTTCATAAGCTAGACCTCCAAAATGTCATGTAATACCGCTTTATGAAATGCTTTCCGTTCTTCCGGAACGGTCAAGTCTATCCCATAAAGCTGCATAATTACTTTATGGCGCAAAAAAGCCTGCTGCATCACAGTAATCAGATAAAATGTCTTGCGTTTAAGCGTTTCTTCATCCCAATCCGGGCGGCAGGCAGACATAAGCGGAAGATAAGCAAGGTATGTCCTATGCGTATTGTCGTTTTCTTTTGGCATACGCATATCTGAAAGAACAGAAATTTGTGACACGGCATAGTGTTCAAATAAAAAGGTAAACGTCATGTCTCCAAGATACGTAAGTTTTTCAAAAGGATTTAGTTTTTCTGTGTTTTCCCGGATGGTTTGAAAATTATCAATAATACCGCTTACAATTCGTTCTACGCATAATTCTATGAGTTTGTCTTTGCTCCCAAAATGATAATTCACAAGCCCTAAACCGACATTTGCTTTTTTGCATATCTCCCGTACGGTAATGCTATCCATTTGCCCGCCTTTTTCATTAATGAGCTCGATCGTGGCTTGAATGATGAGTTCTTTATGATCCATAGCGCCCCTCCTGAACATTGTTCAATTATATTATACTGAACAATGTTCAGAAAGTCAATAGGGGATAAAATTGTCAAATAGTCTTTGCCTGTATAAACTTATTGATGTATAATATTTGAAAAGCGCAGAGTCAAGCGAACCCTAAAATCTAAAGGATTTGCGGGGCTTTGACCGGAGACAGAAAATCTTCTTTGGGATATTGTGTCTTTAAAGATATTTCAGAAAAGGCAGGGATAATTATGGGCGGCAATCAGGCTGATATGAAACAAAATATTGAAGCAATCAGGGAAAAAATGGAAAAGGCTGCGCAGTCTGCCGGCAGAAAGCCGGAAGAGGTCCTGCTTCTTGCCGCATCCAAGACGCGTTCTATAGAAGAAGTGAAAGAAAGCGCGTGTTTTGCGATTGATCTGTTTGGGGAGAATCATGTGCAGGAGCTGGTTGAGAAAAAAGATGCTGATGCGTATCTGGGAAAACCGGCGCATCTGATCGGGCATCTTCAGACCAATAAGATCAAATATGTATTGGGAAGGGCGGAGCTGATCCAGAGTATGGACAGTGAGCATCTGCTGACTGCGTTAGAGAAAGCCGCAGCCAAGCGGGACATGGTGCAGGATGTCCTGATCGAGGTCAATATCGGCGCGGAGGAAAGCAAGACGGGACTTGCGGCTGATAACTTGTGGAGGATGCTGGAGCTTTCCGCGGCACAGCCGCATATCAGAGTGAAAGGACTGATGACGATCCCGCCTGCGGATACTTCGGATCTGGAAAACCGCAAATATTTTGAGAAGATGAGGATGCTGTTTGAAAAAGCGAGGGATTTAAAATATGATAATGTTTTCATGGAGATCCTTTCGATGGGGATGAGCCAGGATTATGAAAACGCCATTCTGGAAGGAAGCACGATGATCCGGGTAGGTTCCCTCATATATGGGGCGAGAAAATATACATTATGAAAATCGAAACTTTTCGGGATTTGAAGCCGAAAGCGTTGAAGAAGTTGAAACAGAAGCTTTATTGGAACTGAAACGGAAGCTTTGAAGAAGTTAAAACTGTAACTTTGTAGGAAAAGAAATCGAGAGAAACAAGGAAGCCGTGTGAAAAGCGGAAGGAAAGGTCAAGGTTATATCAGTGGAGATAAAAAGTATTAATGACGTCAAGCAGCATCTGGAAAAGCTGTTGCAGGAGATCAAAGACGGAAATCCGAAGCAGGCATATCTGTTATATGGGGAAGAAGAATATTTGAAGCGTCAGTACAAAGACAAGTTTCTGCAGGCATTGACAGATCCGGAGGATACGATGAATTTTCATCGGTTTGAAGGAAATAAGATCAATGTAGATGAAGTAATTTCACTGGCAGATACGATGCCGTTTTTAGCGGATCGAAGAACGATATTGATTATAGATTCCGGATGGTTTAAGTCGTCCTGTGAGGAAATGGCGGAATATTTAAAGCATCCTTCCGAAACGGCGCATTTCCTTTTTGTGGAGAGGGAGATGGATAAGCGCGGCAAAATGTACAAGACCGTAAGTAAGGAAGGAATAGATATTGATTTTAAAGAGCTGGATAAGCTGTCGGTTCATCGCTGGTTGGCGGGGCTGGCAGCAGGAGAGGGAAAGAAGGTCTCCGCCGGCGCGGCGGAACTGCTGACGCAGCGTGTCGGACTTGACTTGTGGACGATTCGCAATGAAATGGAGAAGCTGTTGAGCTATACCCAAGACAGGAATCAGATCGTGGAGGCGGATGTAGAGGCTTTGACGGCGCGCAGTCTGGAAGACAGGGTATTTGAAATGGTCGAGGCGATCGTCGGGAAGCAGCAGAAGAAAGCATTGCATCTTTATTATGATCTGCTGGCATTGCAGAAAAGACCGAATGAAGTTTTGAATCTGCTGATAAGACAATTTAATAATATGATGCAGGCAAAGGAGTTGAAAATCAAGGGATATGATAAGAGCGGAATTGCTAAAAAGATGAATCTGCCTGCCAATCAGACGTTCCTTGCGGATAAATATCCTCTCNNGGGATACAGCGTAGAGGATCTGAAAAGGATAGTGACAGACTGCGTCGAGACAGAGGCGGCAATCAAGTCGGGACGGATCGCGGATAAGCTGGGAGTGGAGCTGCTGATCGTAAGATACAGCACAGAATATGAGCAGGGGCGCTGACGCATCCCTGCCCATGCCTCGAGGTAATAAGATTTGATGTTTTCTGTATCAGGTAAGCTTCTATAAAGTTTTACCATCTTTAGTATAGCAAATAAATTCCCATTTTGATAAAAATTGAGCGAATATGTGTAATTTTGACGTGAAATATGTAAAAAGGGCTTTTGCAGGCTCTTTTTTATTTGCTAAGAAACATTGAGAGAAAAAAACTTGGCATTGAAGAAAAAAACCTCATTTTATGTAAACCATATGATATAATAAAAAGTACGTCGCAAAATTTTATTCCGGGATGATCAAATTCAGTTTTTAATCTTCCATATCTGCTATGCACTATCACCACTTTTCCATTATGACCGTTTTAATGTACATGAAAAGCAGTACTATAAAAATACAGTAAGGAAATGCTGTATGAAAAAATGAAATTAGGGGAGGATGGAAATAATGTACAAAGGGTTTATGATGAATGAAGTGGTAAAAAGGCTGGAGAAAAAGGCCGGAACGGTTTTGTTTACTGTGTTGATAATATTTTTCCTGGTGGCAATGCTTCCGATGAATGCCTCCGGCAGCGACGCAGGGATAACGGAGCAAGAATCGTATCATGATTTGGAATTATGTTTTCTGGAGGTTCTGGATATGAGGCTGCGGGAATACGGATATTCTGATCCGGGACTTACATTGAACAGTATCATGTATGCAGATGGCAGCCGTTGTTATTATGTTAGGATCCATCATGGAAAAATTACTGCCGCCGGAATGGAGGCATGGGAAGAATTGCAGTTTCGATTATCGGATATTTCTTTTCCGGCTGATCATTGCAGCATAATTTATGAGATCGTGCCATAAAGGGAACGATAAAGTAAGCAGATCCGATAAAGTAAGCAGGTCCAATAAAGTAAGAAGCTCCAATAAGGTAAGCGGTTTTAACGATATAAGAGGGTTCGGCAAAAGTAGTAGGAATGGGGCTATGACTTGTCTATTAGTGATTCATTTGATATAATATATTGGGTGCAGGATAAAAGAGATATCATGCAGACAGGAGGCAGAGAAGCTGATGGAACCAAAAGCATTTGAGATATATCGGCACTTTAAGGGAAATCTGTATCAGATCATTACGTTGGCAGAAGAGGAAGGGACCGGAAAAATGCTTGTGGTCTATCAGGGGCTATATGCTCCATTCAAGGTATATGCAAGACCGTTGTCCGAATTTTTGGAAAGGCTGGATCGCGTGAAATATCCGAATGCAGCGCAGGAATACCGTTTTGAACGGGTGACGGATATGGAGACTGCGGAACTGTTGCCTGACCGGACGGCAGCGCAGAGCGCGCCGGAAGCGGATGTGACGGAGGCGGCAGGAGGGGTCAATCCGGATCTGCTGTTATTTTTGGATGCAAGGGAACCGGAGGACAAGCTGGATACGCTGTTTCGGATAAAAAGCCGCCTTACGCCGGATATGCTGACAGTGATCGAGATGTCGCAGGGGATGGAGCCGCAGGAGACATGGTCGATAGAGGAGCGCTATAAGCATATTAAGAATGATATTATCACAAAGCAGAAATATGAGCAGAAGCGTATATGATTTTTGCTTTAATGACAATGCTGTCTCCCGCGCTAAGCATTGCTTATGTGTTTAGCGCATATATGCAGGAGAGGGGGATGAAAAGGGCGGGACTGTATTATGGAAAGCAAAAAAAAGAGCGCTGATACGGAAAAAGATATTTTGTGTCATATTGTACAGCCGCTGTTACATTGGTATCGGGATAATAAAAGATCCCTTCCGTGGAGGGAGGATCCTGTGCCGTATCATGTCTGGATATCCGAGATCATGCTGCAGCAGACACGCGTGGAGGCAGTAAAAGAATATTACAGACGCTTTCTTGAGAAACTTCCTGATATTGCTTCATTGGCGGCAGTACAGGAGGAACGCCTTTTAAAGCTGTGGGAGGGATTGGGATATTATAACAGGGCAAGAAATCTGAAGAAAGCTGCTGTTATGATCATGGATAAATATCAGGGAAATATGCCGGATGCCTATGAAGAGCTGTTGAAGCTGCCGGGGATCGGGGCATATACGGCGGGCGCGATCGCTTCCATTGCCTTTGGGGAGGATGTTCCGGCAGTCGATGGCAATGGCCTTCGTGTGATCACCAGAGTGACGGGGGATGAATCGGATATCAGCGATGACGGTGTCAGGAAGCGAATCTCCGGTGAACTGCTGAAGATTCTTCCGAAGGGCGAGAGCGGCGCATTTAATCAGGCGCTGATGGATCTGGGCGCTATGATATGTGTTCCGAACGGGCAGCCAAAATGCGATCAGTGCCCGTGGAAAGAGCTGTGCATTGCCTGTCGGGAAGGGATGGNNGACTGACAGGATCCCATATAAACCGCCGAAGAAGCAAAGGACAGTGGAGAAAAAGACAGTGCTTGTGATCCGCTTGAAAGGCGGTGTCCTGTTTCATAAACGACCGGCCAAGGGACTTTTGGCGGGACTTTATGAACTGCCTTCTATGGAAGGGCATTGTAAAAAAGAGGAAGCGCTGGATTTTGTCAGGAAACTTGGATTTGCGCCGATCTACATAGAACCGCTGCCATCGGCGAAGCATATTTTCACGCATAAAGAATGGCTGATGAAGGCATATCTTGTCCGGGCGGATGAGCTTTCCGAAACGAAGGATATTACGAAGGCAGATGAACGGTGGCATCTCGTATCGCCGGAAGAGTTGGAGAAAGATTATCCGGTTCCTTCCGCGTTTTCGGCATATGAAGGATATATCCGAAGGGAAGAACGCAGAAAATGTTAAAGAATAGAGCATGATAAATAATTGATTTAGATATTAGGTGATTGCGAAACTC
>DLOQ01000071.1:0-8924 GCA_002479655.1 Lachnospiraceae bacterium UBA7480 | reverse complement strand
GAATTGTCAATGATGCACAATAGGAAAGAATTTGAATAGAGTTTCGCAAATGCCTAGATTTAGATATTTATAGGAAAGGAGCGTTATCAGAAGATGAAAATATCTGAAATACTTAATAAAAAACAGCCTACCCTGTCCTTTGAGGTATTTCCCCCAAAGACAAGTGATCTCTATGAAAGCGTGGAGAAGGCGACGAATGAGATCGCGGCATTAAAGCCGGACTTTATGAGCGTTACCTATGGCGCAGGAGGCGGGACCAGTCAATATACGACAGCGATCGCAACTAATGTGCTTCAGTTTCAAGTGCCTTCTCTGGCGCATCTGACCTGTGTCAATGCAACGGCAGAGAATATCAAAGAGCGTGTTATGGATCTGAAGGAGCATCATATAGAGAATATCCTTGCGCTTAGAGGGGATCTGCCACAGGGCGTGGAGGATACTTCGGACTGGGAGTTTCGTCATGCGGACGCGCTGGTGCAGGAAATCAGGAAATACGGCGACTTCTGTATCGGAGGCGCCTGCTATCCGGAGAAGCATCCGGAAGCTGCCACTATCGCGGAGGACATTGCCAATATGAAGAAGAAGGTAGACGCGGGCTGCTCTTTCCTGACGACACAGATGTTTTTTGACAACAGCATTTTTTATAATTATATGTATAAGATGCGTGAGGCGGGGATCAATGTCCCGATCGTTGCCGGAATCATGCCGGTGACTAATGCAAAACAGATGGAAAGGATCTTAAAGCTGTCGCAGGCATTTATCCCGCGGAGATTTGTTTCTTTGCTGGATAAATTTTCAGACAATCCGGCACNNCCGGCAGCCATGAAGCAGGCAGGGATCGCTTATGCCACAGACCAGATCATAGATCTTCTGGCAAATGGGATCAATGCGATCCATATTTATACGATGAACAAACCGGACGTTGCGGCGAAACTGCAGGATAATCTTTCGGAGATCATACCATCCTGTAAGAAATGATGAAAGGCAAAAGGCGTAGTAATTAAAACAATGGACGCTCCTATTATTACCTATGTCCCTCCCAAAGAGGAACTCATGATTGATGAAAAAGAAGTATATCGTTATCTGGGTTACAACTCCGGATGGATAGCGGGACTGGATGCAGATACGAAAAATGATCCCGCTGATGATCCGGCGGACGGATCTTCAGAGGTCATTACGGGATACATTCGTGAGGCGGTTGCATCGACGGAAGCTGTAATGCATCCCAAAGCCTGTTACGGACGTTTTCCGATTGATGTGAAGGGCGATGGGAGGATCCTGTTTCCCTATGGTGAAGTGGTCAGTCATGACCTGACAAGAAACCTTTGCGGCTGTCAGGAGATTTTTTTGTTTGCGGCTACAATAGGGGCGGAATATGACCGTCTGCTTCGAAGAACAAGGCTTACATCTATGACTAAAGCGGCAATTTTACAGGCAGCAGGAGCGGCGGCAGTGGAAAGCCTGTGTGATAAGTTAAATGATGATCTTAGGAAAACTGCAAAAGCCGGAGGATATCAGGTGCATCCGCGGTATAGTCCGGGATATGGGGATTATGCGCTGGAGAACCAGAAAGGGATTTTTGACGTATTGCAGCCATCGAGATATATAGGGCTTTCTTTAATGGATACGCTGATCATGGCGCCGGAGAAGTCAGTGACGGCGGTGATCGGATTGGAGAAAAACTAATTTGGAGGAGATCGTTTATGCATAGTCATTCGGAACAAGAACAGGACATCCGTATCAAAGAGTGCTTCGCTATCCTGCATCTGGATCGGACGAAGGATCTGACGGCGATCAGAAACGCTTACCATGGACTTTTGGCGTCTGTGAATCCGGAAGACGATCCGGAAGGCTTCAAACGTCTCAGGGCAGCTTACGAGGAGGCGTCAGCCTATACCGATACGCCGGATGAAGCAGATGAAAAAAACAACATAACACGTTCGGGTCTGGAAGCAGATAGTGCGGTTGGCCGTTTTATGATAAGGTTTGATCAGCTCTATGCGTCTATCTTAAGAAGGATCGATCCGAAGGAATGGGAGGCGCTGCTGGCGGACCCTGTGATTGATTCTCTTGACGAGGGAGAAGCCGTTAAATGGTGCTTATTTGAGGAGCTTTCAAAGAAATTCCGTCTTCCTGCTGCAATCTGGCAGATGCTGGATCATACCTTCCTGATTCGGGAAAACAGGCGGGAGTTTGAGGAACATCTTCCCATGGGTTTTGTGGAGCATATGGTGAAGAAGATTGAGGATAAGGAGGGGACTTCGGATTTCTGGTTTGAGGCGCTGGAAGGTGCGGGGGATGCAGATTATGATGGGTTTATATGGGATTATAATGAGTATATCAATCAGGTAGCGGAGCATGAGCTGGATGATCTGAAAAAGAGGCGGGAGAAGCTGGAACGTCTTACATTATATAAGATAGGGCATCCATGGCTGAAGCTTGAATGGGCAAAGCTTTGGCAGGAGGAAGGGAAAAACGAGGAGGCGCTGAAACAGTACAGGGAGCTGATAGGGCGTTATCCGGATAGTGAGGCAATACAGATCCATGGAGCAACAGGTCTGTACAGACTGGGACAGTCCGGAGAAGCAGAAGAGATCTTTGACAAATATCTAAATGAAGAACATTTGACAAGCGATTATTACCGTTTTGATGCGCTTTTTGGGATGGCGATGATCCGCAGGGATCAGGAGGATTGGAAGGAGGCGCGCAGGCTGGCGGTAAAGGCAAGGGGACTCAGAAATGTGGAGGAGCTGACAAAGTTTCTGGAGGAAGTGCTGCCAAAAGCTATTGAGGAATTTGAAAAGGATGCCGATCATCTTTCGCCGGAGGATGCAAAAGATCTGGGATGGAGTTATATTCAGGCGGGAAGGAGTAAGGATGCGCAGGCGTTTTTCGAGGCGCATCCAAAGTACTGCCCGGATACCGTATGGTGGCATAAACTTTCCGCTTCCATAAATTATCTGAGTCAGGAATATCATGAGACGATCCGGGAAACAAAGAGCTGGCGCGGATGTCTGGAAGAGGAGAAACCGGAGGATGCCCAAACACAGATGGCGGATATCTGCCGTATGGAGGGCGGCGCATGGTCACATCTTTATTTTTTACACCGTGAGGAAGAAGAAGGGAAAGGCTATTTTGAACTGGCGGAAAAGTCTCTGGATCATGCTATAGAACTGGAACCGGAAAACCTTAACCATTATATGAGCAAGGTGATGCTGTATAAGGAGGCGAAGGACCACCAAAGCATGGCGGCTGTCTGTGAGAAGATAAGGGAGCTGGATCAGAACTTTTACTGGGCTTATTTTTTTCTGCAGGAAGCGTATGAAGGGCTGCGTATGGCACAGGAAGTCATTGATACCTTTTATCAGGCAAAGCGGCTATATAACGGCAATCCGGAGATCTATGAGCGTGCCGCCAGAGTATTTATTGCTTACCGTCAGTACAAGGATGCTGAAAATATCTTCAGGCAGGCGGATGAGGCGGGAGTAGAAAGCTATCAGCTTATGGCGCTGCGCATGGAAACGAAGAACGGACTGGTAAAAACGCCTGAGGAGTGGCAGGCGGCAGATGATTATGCAGATCAGGTAATCCGGCGTATGAAGAAGGAAAAGGCGCCGAAGGAGCTGATTGCTGAAGCGCTTATGAACCGATACCGTCTGAACGAGGACGAGTATCTCAGCGGGAAATCCACCAGAGATGCCGCACTGCGGTATATTTTGGAATCAGAACGCCTTGCGGATGATGTTTCCAAGATGTATTATATCGGACGGTTATATCATATCCATAAGAATGATGACAAAAAGGCATATCATTATCTGAAGGCTTGCGAAGACAGGGGTATGACATTTGTATGGGTGTATATTTATCTTGGAAGGATCAAAGAAAACGCCGGAAAGTATAATGAAGCGATCGCTTATTTTCAAAAGTCGGTAGAGTGTGATACAAAGAGTCCAAAGGATTACTGGCGGATCGGCTGGGTCTATCTGCGTAAATTTGTACGCGCTTATCAGCCGGAATATGGGAAAAAAGTGCTGGAATACTTCATACAGGAAGATGAAGAGAACGGCATCGTACCTTGGAATTACTGGAGAAAAGCAAAGATCCATTATTACATGCGGGAGTATGAGACAGCGTTGGAGGATATCGACAAAAGCTTTGAGGGGGAAGGAAAAAGCGGACTGTGGTTCACGAAAGCGGATATCCTTCGCACAATGGGGCGGCTTGATGAGGCGATCGAATGTTATCTGAAAAGCATCCATACAAAACAAAGATTTAATGAAGATAATGAGTACTGCATTGGAAAGATCCTGAACTGTTATCTGCGTAAAGGAGATTATGAGAACGGTATCCGCTGCCTGAAGAAGCTTGCTAAGGAGCTTATCAAAGAGGAGGAACATAAAAAATGCCTGGAAAGTCTGGCATATGTGGAAGCGCAGCAGGGACATATCAAGGAGGCGCTGAACTGGATTAAGAAGGAGTATGGAAGCATTGATGTGACGCAAAGGCATTGTGAGAAGCTTTCTGACGAGGTCAGCCGTATTCAGGATATCTATGAGATCTGGAGCTTGTATCCTTCCGCCGGAGAGGCCGGCAGGTATGTTAATAAATATCTGGATCGGACAGCGGCATGGATACTGGAGGAATCGGAGCAGGATAACGATCCGCCGGAAGACAGGATGGATCTTAGGTTCAAGCTGGCTGATATTTATTTTCACATGGCGGAATATGAAACTGCGCTCATGCATTATGAGAAGATTTATCAGATGACGAAAAAAATGAAAACATTTGATAATACAGAGGATCTGGTGGAGAATATGATGATCGCTTATTACTATGCGGGCGATATGAAAAATGCCAGAAAATATGCAGGGATCTATCGCAGGTATCTGGATAAGTCGTTTCAGGAGTGTACCGATCTGGAATATTCCAAAGAAGAGCTGATCGACAGGATGACGACCGGGGCAAGACAGAAATTGTATAACTATTTTCTGTATGCGTTTTATTCCGGCAAGACAGAACTGGCATATACATATGTGGAGAAAATGCAGCGGGGTTGTATGTGTTACTGGTGCAGCGAAGAGGATTGTACGGAAATGAAAGAAGCCATGGCGCGGCTGGCTTATCAGGAAGGCGATATGGAAAAGGCGCGTATCCTCTGCGAGGAATCCAATCGATGCTGCTACCGCGGTAATAATACACTGGCGCAGCAGCTGCTGATCATGATCGACAGATTGAAAAAATAGCCTGATCGAATCATTACAGACATGCTTTCGTTGCGCATATTGTATATTCCATAAGCAGACCTTTGAAAAACGCCGGCACTTAAATGCCGTCTTTTGGCATTTTATGTGCCCGCTGCGTTTTTCACGGAGCGAGAGCGTGTCTGCGTTGGAATTACAATATGCACAACGATACTCTGCAAAAAAGAGTTTCGCAATTGTGTGATAAAAATAAATAAAGAATGAGGTGGATTCATGATTATAGGGATCGATCTTGGCACGACGAACAGTCTTGCAGCTTATTGTAAAAATAAAAAAGCAGTGATCATACCGAACAGGCTTCATAAGAACCTGACTCCATCCGTGGTAGCAGTGGACGAGGAGGGACAGATTCTGGTGGGAGAGACGGCAAAAGAATACGGTATGCTTCATCCGGAGCGGATGGCGGACGTCTTTAAGCGTTTTATGGGAAGTAAGAAGGAGTACGATCTGGGTGGACGCAGATTCAAACCGGAGGAGCTTTCTGCCTTTGTTTTAAGATGCCTGAAAGAGGATGCGGAGGAGTATCTCGGAAAGAAAGTGACGGAAGCCGTGATCAGTGTTCCGGCGTATTTTGATGATGAACGACGTAAAGCTACGAAGCTTGCCGGAAAGCTGGCGGGGCTGAAGGTGGAGCGTATCATCAGCGAACCGACGGCGGCAGCGATCACTTATGGACTGTATGATAAGAAAGAGAATACCCGCTTTATGGTCTTTGATCTGGGCGGCGGCACGTTTGACGTATCGATCCTGGAGCTGTACGGAACGATTTTGGAGGTGCGCGCGGTAGCAGGGGATAATTATCTGGGCGGTGAGAATTTTACGGAGGTGATCGAGCAGGAGTTTATCAGGAAGAATGAGATAGATATTGATAAGCTGGATGCAAAAACGCTGACTGCCATTCATAAGGCGGCGGAACTCTGTAAAAGGGAACTTGGAGAAAAGAAGAATCCCAAAATGAAGTGTAAGATAGGCGGGGAAACAAAGGAGGTAAGCATTAGCGCAAAGGCGTATGAGAAGCTTTGCGAACCTCTTTTGGAGCGTATCAGAAAGCCTTTGCAGCGAAGCATTACGGATGCCCATATTAAAATTTCAGATATTGATCAGGTGGTGCTGGTGGGCGGAGCTACAAGGATGCCGCTGATCAGGGAATTTATTGTGAAGCTGTTCAGACAGTTTCCCGATACATCGGTTCAGCCGGATGAAGCGGTGGCGCTGGGCGCTGCGATTCAGGCGGCCATGAAGGCGCGGGATAAAGACGTAAAGGAGATCATTCTGACGGATGTCTGTGCATTTACTCTGGGAACAGAAGTTTCCGTGGAACGGCCTGACGGGAGTTTTGAGAGCGGCCATTACTGCCCGATCATTGAGCGCAATACCGTGATCCCGGCGAGCAGGACGGAGCGGCTCTATACGCTGCATGATGATCAGGAGAAGATACGTATCAACGTATTTCAGGGGGAAAGCCGTCTGACGGCCAATAATCTGCTGATCGGCACGATGGACATCCGGATCCCGAAAAAACCCCGTGGCGAGGAATCTGTAGATGTGACTTATACCTATGATATCAATTCCATTCTGGAAGTGGAGGTAAAGGTGGTTTCCACCGGCAGGGTGAAAAAACAGATCATAAAAGGGAAATATAATACCATGACGGACGAGGAGATCACGAAACGTCTGGAGGAGCTTTCTTATCTGAAGATATCGCCCAGGGATCAGGAGGAGAACAAGCTGCTTCTGCTTCGCGGGGAACGCTGTTATGAAGAAAGCACCGGACAGAAGCGGACAATCATAGAACGGTGCATGAGGGAGTTTGAAATTGCGCTTGACAGCCGTGAACGGGATCAGATCATGGATGCGGCGGACGCTTTAAGAAAGTGTCTGGAAGAACAGGGGGAGGAATAGTATGAAAACAATACGGGAAAAAATGAAAGAAGGCTTTGTGTTTTTTGACGGAGGCTGTGGAACGCTTCTTCAGGCAGCAGGACTGAAAGCGGGCGAACTGCCGGAGACGTGGAATATTACTCATGCCGATGAGATAAGGAAGATCCATTATGATTATCTCATGGCGGGCAGCAATATCTTAAAGACCAATACCTTTGGCGCCAATGCATTGAAGTTTCAGGAGGAAGGGGAGTATTCCCTGAAGAATGTTGTGGAACGGGCGATCGATAATGCAAGGGAGGCAGTGGCGGAGGCAGAAGCCCAAAAGAGCGTGGGAGCAGATGCATCTTCTGCGGAGGAGCATTATATTGCGTTGGATATCGGCCCCCTCGGCAAGCTGTTAAAACCGCTTGGCGATCTGGATTTTGAAGATGCGGTCAATCTTTTTCATCAGACGATCGCCATCGGCGCAACTTACGGCGTGGATCTGATCCTGATCGAGACGATGAACGATATCTATGAGGCGAAGGCGGCGGTCCTGGCGGCAAAGGAGACCTGTGACCTTCCCGTGTTTCTGACGACTGCTTATGATGCCTCCGGAAAGCTTTTGACCGGCGCGGATGCGAAAGCCGTCGTAGCGGTGGCAGAGGGGCTGGGCGTGGATGCGCTGGGAATCAACTGCAGCCTCGGACCGGAACAGATGATGGGTATTGTAGAGGAACTGGCGGAATATGCGTCCGTTCCCGTGATTGTCAATCCCAATGCCGGTATTCCGAGAACGGAAAATGGAAGGACGGTGTATGATGTGACGCCGGACAGATTCAGGGACGCGATGGTAAAGATCGCCGGAANNGCTGCTGTGGAACGACGCCGCAGCATATCAGCAGCATGATCGCTGTGGTCAAAGAGATGACGCCGCTGCCTCTGACTTTGAAAGAACATACCCTGATTGCTTCTTATACGCATGCGGTAGAATTTGCAGGGAAGCCGATACTCATCGGTGAGAGGATCAACCCGACCGGTAAATCCAAGTTTAAACAGGCGCTCCGTGACCACAATATGGATTATATCCTGCAGGAAGGATTGACACAGCAGGAGAAAAAGGCGGACGTTCTGGATGTTAATGTCGGACTTCCGGAGATCGACGAGGCTGCCATGATGACGGAGGTTGTCATGGAGCTGCAGGGTGTGACCGACCTTCCGCTGCAGATGGATACGACAGATAGTAAAGCGATGGAACAGGCGCTTCGCCGTTATAATGGCAAGGCAATGATCAATTCTGTCAATGGCAAAGAGGAAGTGATGCGGGAGGTATTTCCGCTGGTCAAAAAATACGGCGGACTTGTGGTGGCGCTGACGATTGATGAGGATGGTATACCGGAGACGGCAGAAGGACGGCTGGCGATCGTAGATAAGATCTATAAAAAAGCGGCAGAGTATGGCATTGCGAAAAAGGATATCATCATTGATCCGCTGGCAATGAGTGTCAGTGCCGATAAGGAATCTGCGAAGGTGACGCTGGATTCCCTGAAAGGCATTAAAGAACGGTATCAGGGAAGGACCAGTCTGGGGGTGTCCAATATTTCCTTCGGGTTGCCGAACAGGGATTTCATCAACGCGTCTTTCTTTACCATGGCGATGCAGAACGGATTGGATGCCGCAATTATGAATCCGGGTTCCGGAGAGATGATGAAGGCGTATCACACATTCTGCGCATTGCAGGGATATGATGAGAATTTTGCTGATTATATCGAATATGCATCAAATCTGCCGACAGCGGCA
>DLOQ01000135.1:27181-27848 GCA_002479655.1 Lachnospiraceae bacterium UBA7480 | reverse complement strand
TGATATGCTTCTATCATTTTGCTTTATCGGATGTTGTCAGAAAAAGAAATTGTAGATATTCAAAAAGGAACATGATAGGATAATATACGGATGGTAGTTTTCATAAGGAATCGTTGCGCAATATTGAATCATACAGAAAGGAATGTTATCGGAAATGAAAACAGACAGGGATTTAAGGATTTTATTGCAGAATATAGACCATAAAAGTTATCCGGCATATAAGGACACAAAAGGAAGCTATGATTTCGGGGATTATATATTGTCCATCGACCATGTACAGGGAGATCCGTTTGCCGCGCCTTCGGATATCAGCGTTTACGTGGAAGGAAGAAAAAGCGCATTTCCGAAGGAAAGCTATGATACAAGGGAGAAGCGGATTGCCTTGGAGGATCATCTGCTTCGGAAGTTTGGGAGACAGCTGGCTGCTTTTAATCATGTGGCAAAAGGAAGCGGAAAAAGCGGTGCGGTGGGCATTACAAGACCGGGACAGGAGATCCTGGAGCGTACCGCCTGTGTGGTGGATGCCTCTGATGGAAGTGTAAAAGTAAGGCTGCATGTGGGATTCCCTGCTAATGGCAGGACCATTAACAGCAGGGAGCTGATCAGGATACTGTTTGAATTCCTGCCGGAGTGCGTGGAAAGTACATTGTATTATGAAATATATAAA
>DLOQ01000135.1:1690-27146 GCA_002479655.1 Lachnospiraceae bacterium UBA7480 | reverse complement strand
AACTGGGGCTGGTGGCATTTGTTGCCAATGGTTCCGTCCTGCCAAGGGAAAGCGGTGCGTCTGACAAACCGATGAGGGATGCCATTGCATTTGTCTCGCCTTCTTCCATGGAGATTACCATGGAGCTTCCGAACAGGGGACAGCTTAAGGGGATGGGAATTAAGAAGGGGATTACCCTGATCGTAGGCGGCGGCTATCATGGGAAATCCACGCTGTTAAAAGCATTGGAACTGGGCGTTTATGATCATATTGCGGGAGACGGAAGGGAATTTGTCATTACGGACGATACCGCGGTCAAGTCCAGGGCGGAGGACGGCAGAAGCATAAGGAATGTGGATATTTCGATGTTTATTGATAACCTGCCAAACGGAAAGGATACGGTTTCCTTTGATACGGAGGATGCCAGCGGAAGCACTTCTCAGGCAGCCGGCGTATCAGAGGGTATAGAGGCGGGAGCGGATGTTTTGCTGATAGACGAAGACACCAGCGCGACGAACTTTATGATTCGGGACGAGCTGATGCAGAGGGTGGTGCTGCGGGATCAGGAGCCGATTATTCCCTTTATTGACAGGGTAAGGGAATTATATGAGGTACAGGGAGTCTCCACAATATTGGTGGCGGGCAGTTCCGGTTCTTATTTCTATGTGGCGGACACCATCATACAGATGGACTGTTATCATCCATTGGATATTACGGAGCGGGCAAAGAAAGAAGCGGCGGAATACAGGAAAGGCGCGGCGGAATATAGGAAAGACGCGGTGGGAACAGACGGCGAAGAGACGGCTTCAGGGCAAGCTGGGGAATCCGGTCACAGGGCGGCTGCGCAGTTTACACACAGGCGGATCCCGCTTCCGGTTAAGGCTTTTCGGGAACCGCGTCTGAAGATAAAGACGCTGGGGATGGACAGTATATCTATTGACAGGGAGTGTATCGATCTGCGCCTTGTGGAGCAGCTTGTGGATGAGGAACAGCTGTGCGCTTTGGGGCAACTTCTGAAATATGCCCATCTTCATTTTGTCGATGGCAGGAGAAGTCTTACGGAGATCGTGGGACTGTTGGAAAAAACCATGGATGAAAAGGGACTGGACGAGATCACGGTCAAAGCGGCGGCAAGACCGCGAAGGCAGGAGATATTCGCCTGTATCAACAGATATCGGGAGCAGACGCAAAAATCAGTGTAAAAGATAGGTAAAGTATGATGTTTCATATTGCGTATCATTAATTGTAAATGTATAATTATCCTATGAAGAAAGCAGGTCGGAAGGAGCAGAAACCGAAGATGGATTTACAACAGATCAGGGAACAGTTGGATGCTGTGGATGCGCAGATGGTCGCATTGTTTGAGCAGCGGATGGAGCTTGCGGAGCAGGTTGCGGAAGTTAAGAAAGAGAGCGGTAAAAAAGTCTTTGATAAGGAACGGGAGATGCAGAAAATTGCCGCGGTAAAAGGACAGACGCATAATGCGTTTAATGCGAAGGGCGTGGAGGAGCTTTACCAGCAGCTGATGTCGATCAGCAGAAAGCTGCAGTACCGGCGGCTGGCGGAGACTGGCGGAAACATAAGGCTTCCGTTTATACAGATTCCGGAGATCGAAAAAAACAGCAGAGTCGTATTTCAGGGCGCGGAAGGCTCTTATTCGGAAGCTGCCATGAAACAGTATTTTGGTGAAGATGTAGATAACTTCCATGTGGATACTTTCAGGGATGCGATGCTGGCGCTGGACGAAGGAAGCGCGGACTATGCCGTCCTTCCGATTGAAAATTCCACAGCGGGCATTGTCAGTGAGATCTATGATCTTCTGGCGGAGTTTGAACATTTTATCGTGGCGGAGCAGGTCATTAAAATCGAGCATTGTCTGATGGGCTGCAAAGGGACGACGATGGAGACGATAGAGCGCGTCTATTCCCATCCGCAGTCGCTGATGCAGTCAGAACATTTTCTCAGGACTCATGCAGACTGGAATCAGATATCGATGAAGAATAATGCATTTGCGGCTAAAAAGGTAGCAAAAGAGCAGGATGTGACGCAGGCGGCGATTGCCAGCGCTTATGCGGCGCAGATTTATGGCCTGGAGATTATCCAGCAGGGTGTAAATCATGTGACCGGCAATTCCACAAGATTTATCATCATCAGCAACCAAAAGGTATTTTTAAAGGACGCGAAAAAGATCAGCCTTTGTTTTGAGATTCCGCATGAAAGCGGTTCCCTGTATCATATGCTGTCTCATTTTATCTATAATGATTTGAATATGGATAAGATCGAGAGCCGCCCGATCGAGGGAAAGAACTGGGAGTATCGTTTCTTTATTGATTTTGAAGGCAATCTTTCTGACAGCGCGGTGAGGAATGCATTGTGCGGGCTTCGGGAGGAAGCTATCAATCTTAGGATCTTGGGGAATTACTAATTTAAGAAAGGATGCGTTTTTATTATGGCTGTTAAAACATTTGCGGCGATCGATGTGGGTTCCTTTGAGCTTGCCATGAAGATCTATGAGATCTCCTCTAAGAGCGGTATGCGCGAGATCGAACATATCAGACACAGGCTGGCGCTGGGTGCAGACACTTATAATACCAAAAAGATCAGTCCAAGAAAGATGGATGAGCTTTGCCGCGTGCTTCGGGAATTTGCGCAGATCATGAAATCTTATCATGTAACGGATTATAAGGCATATGGAACCAGCGCGATCCGGGAGACGGAAAATACAACGATCGTACTGGATCAGATCAAAAACAGAACCGGTCTGAATATTGACGTTTTAAGCAATTCGGAGCAGCGGTTTTTAGATTATAAATCTGTGGCTTCGCAGGGAGCGCCGTTTCAGAAGATTATTGAAAAAGGTACGGCGATCGCGGATATCGGCGGCGGCAATATCCAGATCTCATTATTTGATAATGACGCGCTGGTCATGACGCAGAATCTGAAACTGGGCGTACTCAGGCTGCATGAAAGGATGCTTTCCATGCGTCCCCGTCCGGGGCAGGTCGATGAACTTTTGGAGGAGATGATCCAGAGCCAGTTGTCCGTATTTAAGAAGTTATATATCAAGGATCGTCAGATTTCCAATCTGATCGTGGTGGATGATTATGTATCCGGTATCATTAAGACAAAGGTGCCAAGTGAAGGACAGGAGGGCTTGATGCAGGAGGAGGAATGTCTGAATTTCTTAGACAGGATTTCCCTCATGCGCACCGAAGAACGGGCGGAATATCTTGGTATTCCGGAAGAGAATGTGGAGCTGTTTGACATTTCCGCCCATCTGATCCGCAACATGGTAAAGCTGATGGAGATCAGCTATATCTGGGCGCCGGGCGTTACGCTTTGTGACGGTATTGCCTATGAATATGCGGAGAAGAATAAGCGTAAGTTTATCTCCCATGATTTTGAAAAGGATATCCTTGCCTGTGCGCGCAATATCAGCAAGCGTTATATGGGCAGCCGCAAACGCAGTGAGACGATGGAGCAGATCTGCTTAACGATCTATGACAGCATGCAGAAAATCCATGGCATGGGGAAACGGGAGCGTCTGCTGCTACAGTTGTCCGCGATCCTTCATGACTGCGGTAAATTTATCAATATGACCAATGTGGGGGAATGTTCCTACTACATCATCATGAATACGGAGATGATCGGTCTTTCCCATATGGAGCGCGAGATCGTGGCATTTGTCGTGCGTTTTAATCATGACAGATTTCTTTACTATGATGAGATCGTGACCGACTCGCTGCTCGACCGGCAGACGTATCTGGTCATTGCAAAGCTGGCGGCGATCCTGAGACTGGCAAACAGTCTGGATAAGAGTCATAAGCAGAAATTTAAAAAGATCAAAGGAGAGTTGGATGACCGGCAGCTGCTCATCACCGTGGAGGCAGGGCAGGATATCCTGCTGGAACAGGAGATGTTTAAGAAAGTGGCGGATTTCTTTGAAGAAGTCTATAGCGTGCGTCCGGTGATCGAGCAGAGGCAGATGGCGTGATATTAAAAAAGAGAGGATCAAATCATGGACTATACAAATAAGGAATATTATACTAACCGCGAACTCAGCTGGCTGAAGTTCAATGAAAGAGTGCTTTCCGAGGCAAGAGATGCTGCGCTCCCGTTTTTTGAGCGTATGAAATTTTTAAGCATCAGTTCCTCCAATCTGGATGAATTTTTCATGGTCAGAGTTGCGTCACTAAAAGATATGGTGAACGCGAAATATACGAAACCGGATCTTGCCGGTATGACGCCGGAGGAACAGCTGAAGGCGCTTTCCGAGGCGATCCATGAGTTTGTAAAGCTTCAGTATGCAACTTATCAGAAGATGATCCAGCCGCAGATGAAGGAGCTGGGAATCCATCTGATCGAGCATCATGAGGAATTGTCAAAAAGTCAGGCGGAGTATGTGGACCGGTATTTTGAAAATCAGGTCTATCCGGTATTGACCCCGATGGCGGTGGATTCTTCCAGACCGTTTCCATTGATCAAGAATAAATCTCTGAACATCTGCGCATTACTGGATAAGAAGGATTCCAAAAAGGAGGAGACGGAATTTGCCACGGTGCAGGTGCCCAGCGTCTTAGACCGTATGGTGCGGATCGAAACGAAGGATAGTGAAGGGATCACGTTGATCCGGCTGGAAGAGGTGATCGAACGCAATATCAGTAAGCTCTTTTTAAACTATAATGTTCTGGGAGCCTCCCCTTTCAGGATCATGAGAAATGCCGATCTGACGATAGAAGAGGAGGAAGCGGAGGATCTTTTAAAAGAGATAGAGAAGCAGATCAAGAAACGGCAGTGGGGCGAAGTGATCCGTCTGGAGGTGGAGGATGGGATTGATAAACGCCTCCTGAAGATCCTGAAAAAAGAGCTTCATATTGCGACAGAGGATATCTATCAGATCGGCGGACCGCTTGATCTGACATTCCTGATGAAGATGTACTCGTTAGAGGGCTTTGAGGAATATAAGGAAAAATCATTTACGCCGCAGCCGGTGCCGGAGCTGCCGGAAGGCTGTAGTATATTTGAAGAAGTAAAGAAGCAGGATATCCTGCTGCATCATCCGTATCAGTCCTTTACGCCGGTAGTCAGATTTATCGAGCAGGCGGCGGCGGATCCGGATGTCCTTGCCATCAAGCAGACTCTGTACCGGGTCAGCGGCAACTCGCCGATCGTCAGAGCGCTGGCGCAGGCGGCGGAAAACGGGAAACAGGTATCCGTACTGGTAGAGTTAAAAGCCAGATTTGATGAGGAGAATAACATCGTCTGGGCAAAGATGTTAGAGAAAGCAGGCTGCCATGTTATTTATGGGCTGGTGGGATTAAAGACACATTCCAAGATCACGCTGGTCGTGCGTCGTGAGGAAGACGGCATCCGCAGATATGTCCATCTTGGCACGGGTAATTATAATGACGCAACGGCAAAATTATATACGGATCTGGGGCTGCTGACCTGCTCGGAAGCAGTCGGCGAGGATGCGACGGCAGTATTTAACATGTTATCCGGTTATTCGGAACCGCTTGGGTGGAATAAACTCTCCGTAGCACCGCTGTGGTTGAAGAAAAGGCTGCTGACATTGATCAGAAGGGAGACGGAGCATGCCAGAAATAAACGCGTGGCGAGGATCGTTGCCAAGATGAATTCCCTCTGTGATCCGGATGTGATGGCAGCGCTTTATGAGGCGTCCTCCGCCGGTGTGGAAGTGTATCTGCTGGTAAGGGGGATCTGTTGTTTAAGGACGGGAATCAAGAATGTTAGTGAAAATATCCATGTGTATTCCATTGTCGGAGATTATCTGGAGCACAGCCGCATCTTCTATTTTGAGAACGATCTGCAGCCGGAGATCTATCTAAGCAGTGCGGATTGGATGCCGCGAAATCTGGAACGGAGGGTGGAGATCATGTTTCCTATTGAAGCTCCGCAGCTTAAGGAACGGGTGATGCAGATCCTGGATCTGCAGTTCAGGGACAATGTGAAAAAGCGTACCCTGCTTCCGGACGGCAATTATAAGATCATTACGGATGAGGATGCGCCGGTCAACTGTCAGGAGATCTTCCGCAGGGAAGTCATGCAGAAAACAAAACAGTTGAAGCGGGATGCTGCAAAAAAACAAAGGGTATTTATCCCGAAGACGCATATTGAAAGTTAAGTGATTACGATATGATCTATTATTTTAGAACTTATGAAGGCATATGCGCTTTGTTCTAATCTGATGGAACGCCTAAAAATAAAGGAAATGGAACAGAAATGATGAAATTAATATTAGCTTCAGGATCGCCCCGCCGCCGTGAGCTGATGCAGCGGTGCGGTCTGGAATTTGAACTGCTCAAAGCAGATGTGGATGAAAGTTATGAGGCGGGAGAGCCCCAAAAGATCGTTGAGACGCTTTCTAAGAGGAAGGCGGAGGCGGCAGAAGCATTTCTGCGGGAAGGATCAGGAGAAGAAAAACCAGCGGGCGATGGCTGTATCATCATCTGCGCCGATACGATGGTGGCAGCAGACGGAGAGATCCTTGGCAAACCAAAGGATCGGGAGGATGCTGTACGGATGATCCGTCTGTTACAGGGGCGGACGCATCAGGTCTATACAGGGGTTACGTTGGTGAAGATTTCTGATGGGACCGCTCATATGGTAACATTTTCTGAAAAAACGGATGTGATCGTGCGCTCAATGACAGAGGAAGAGATCGCCGCATATGTGGAGACCGGGGAATGTGACGATAAGGCGGGTGCATATGCGATCCAGGGGAGCTTTTCAGGTTATATCCAAGGATTTGTGGGAGATTATGACAATGTGGTCGGTCTTCCGATGAAGCGCCTGAGTATGGAGCTTAGAAAGCTGGATTATCCGGCGCCGATGCCGATCCATATGGTAGTGACTGATATTGATGGTACGCTGGTAAAGGATTCCAGTCCGGAAGTCTATCCGGAGATGATCGACGCGATACGAAAGCTCCGTAAAATGGGCATTTTATTCTGTATTGCGACGGGCAGGCAGTATTACAGTGTCCGGCACATGTTTCAGGAGGTGGCGGACGATATCATATATCTTTGTGAAAATGGCGCGCATGTGGTATATAATGGACAGGATCTTCATATTAAAGAAATGAAGGGTGATATTGTCAGGGAACTTCTTGGGGAGCTTCGGCAGTTTGGCGGGCAGTTTGGGGTGGTGATCAGTACGCCGAAAGGCTGTTATCTGGAGCATCCAAGTGAAGACTTTGAGACATTAATCAGGGAAAGCTATCACAATAAATATCAGCTGACGGATGATTTTTTGAAGGAAGATGTACCTTGTATCAAGATGGCGATCTATCAGAAAGGGAGCATCAGGGCATTGGGCGAAGGGGAGATCATTCCGCGTTGGAAAGACAGAGTCAAGACCTGTATGGCGGGTGAAGAATGGGTCGATTTTATGGATGCCCATGTTGATAAAGGGGAGGCACTGCGGTTTCTGCAGGAATATTTTGGGATCAATAAAGAAGAAACGATGGTGTTTGGTGACAATGCCAATGATATCGGTCTGCTGGCGGCGGGTCAGGAAAGCTATGCTGTGGAGAATGCAAGGGAAGAAGTCCGTGAGAAAGCAAAGTATACATGCCCCGGCTATCAGGAGAAGGGAGTATATACTGTCATAGTAGAAAGGCTGTTGAATAAATAGGCAATCAATGTATCATTAACAATCATTAGAGGAGGTAAGAGTTATGCAGGAGTATGATGATGCGGTATTGGAGTGTTTTCTGGAGAAACAGTCCCAGCTGTTTCCGGAGCCGGTTGCGGAGACGCCGGAGGAGGCGGAAGACTTCTTGGGGGAATGTATGGCTGTTGTCGTGAACAGCGTAAAGGAAGTATGGGAGTATTTTGACGATTCCGGGGTGGATCTTTCCGATATGGATCCGGAAAATATTACGGATGCGGACGAAGTATTTGAGATCGGTGATGGAAGATATCTGATCGTGGAAGTCTGAGTATTATAAAATTAAGTAAAAAAAATAGCTGAAGCTGCAATAGCTTCAGCTATTTTGACGTTAATCCGTCGTCTGTGTTTTAATATAAGGACCAAAGCAGACTGGACATATTGCTTGATAAGGAACCTGCTCCGATAGCTGACAGGAATGAATTCGGCTCAATGAACCAATCACCGTTTACCTTTATGATATAAAATTTCACGGTCTCTTTGTCATTGCCATCCTCGCCCTTGATCTCAAATCTGACTTTTACTTCATAAGCATCCTGAATATCAAAATTTTCGAATTTACCCATAAAGGATTCAACAGCGCTCTGAAGCTTGCTAACCTGACTTTTTGATAAGGAAATATCATAATAATCATCTAACTCATCCGCAAGATCTTCATAGGTGTCTTTGTCTTCATAATCAAAATCGTCTTCGATCGAATCAAAAAGATCCTCGTAAAAATCCTCGATTTCTTTGATATCCCTGTCTTTAAGATGGTCTGCGCTTTTAAACTCAAAGGTCAGCTTAAAATCATCTCCATATTCATCAGCAGCGTCCTCATAGAAATCTTCAAATGCATCTGCCACCAATTCATCAAAATCCTTAACGGCATCTTTGTCTGCACTCTTAAAGATGCCATAAACATCCTTATACAGAGTTACGGCATATCCGGGAGCAAAACAGGAAAGATAGCTCTCTACGCTTGTGCTTTGCTTGTTAAAGTTATTGCGAAGTTGATTCAGCGGTTTCTTGTATCCGCCGCCGAGCAAAGAGGAGATCAGAACAATGATCACAATAAGAGCGATCAAGCCGCCGCCGGCTACGACAAGCATGCCGATATTGCTGTTCTTGGATTCTGTCTGCGCCTTTGCTAAGACGGAGTTATCAACAGGTGCGGTATAAGATGCCATTCCGGAGGCTGCGCCTGCGGTTTCCGGTTCTTTTTCAGCTACTGTGTCTTTAGCTTCCGGTGCTTTATCAGTAGCAGCATCGGCTGCTTTTTCAGCAGCAGCGTCTGTAGCTTCCGGCGCTTTCTCAGCAGATTCGGAAGCTGCTTTGTTATCAGACGTTTCCTCTTTTTTCTCTTCTGCAACAGGAGACGGCAGCTTTTCGCCGCATTCATTACAGAACAGCGCTTCATCAGGCAGTTCTGTGCCACATTTAGGACATTTTCTCATATCTTTGTTTTCCTTTCCTTTTGTTTGATTAACATTATTTATTAACACATACATAAACAGTATAGTATTTTTGGAGTATTATGTCAATTCATGGACAGGTATAATCTTAATAAATCTTAAAAATCTTAAAATTTCATTGAATTATAAATTAAAAATAAAATATATAAATATAAAATAAACTAATAAGAAGCAAATCTACAAAATTATCCTCTAAAAATTATTGAAATATAAAATAAGAATTATTATATTATAAAGAATATATAAAATAAAGTTAAAATATTTGAAAAAATAATCAAATAATTAAACATTGATTTAATAATAATTGAATAATTATTAAGAAATAATAAAACAACAATTAAGCGATGATTAAGCTGAAAAAAAATAATTAAAAAAAGAAAGCAAAAATTGAAAAGTTGAAAAAACGCTAANNGCTAATGAATGCACAAAAGTGTGTCAGCTAATGTGAGAAAGCAGTTCGTGAAGCGGCGTCCGATAAAATGGCTGCTTGAAGGATTTGGCTTGTTTTTATTGAATGTACAGGCTTTTTCTGATATAATTATTTCGGGTTTTTGTCCTTAAAAGATTCGTTGTATGGGTACAAGGAGTATTTGTTATACAAAATATTCACAAAGATAAAAAGGCGTTTTTCAGAACCGTGGGCAGTCAGGAAAAGAATACAATGCATCCGGTAAACAGGGCATACGGAAAAAGGATCTTTGCATTTATGATATGCTTGATCCTGATCTTATGCAATATCCTGACATATGACTTTATAGCGGCNNATAACAGTAGCAGCTGAGGATGATAATCAGTCCAATAATCGGACGGTTAAGGCAGGCATCTTTTGTTTCGAAGGTTATCACATGAAGGATGAAGAGGGCAGACTGACCGGCTATGGCATAGAATTTCTTGACCTTGTTTCCGAATATTCCCATCTGAATTTTCAGTATACAGGCTATGAAAACTCGTGGAGCGAGATGCTCACTATGCTGGAAAACGGGGAGATCGACGTGGTAACTTCTGCCCGAAGGACTCCGGAGCGGGAGGCGCGTTTTGCCTTTTCGCTTCCAATCGGCAGAAACAATACGATCCTCTCGGCCAGAGCCGATAATATGCAGCTGCACAGCGGTGATTACAAAACTTATGATGGAATGACGGTGGGACAGCTGACGGGAAGCAGCCAGAATCAGAGTCTGGTGGAGTTTGCGGAGGGGAAGGGATTTACCTATCAGGTAAAGGAATACGAGGATGCCGACGTTCTTGCGGACGCTTTGCAGAATGGCGAGATCGACGCGATCCTTTCCAGCGATCTGAGAAGGACGGAAAATGAAAAGACCCTGGATATCATTGCGGAAGCTAATTTCTATGCCATTGTCAGAAAGGACGACATAGAGCTGCTTAATGAAATCAATTATGCCATTGAACAGATGGATCGAAATGAAGGTGACTGGAAAAATATACTGCATTACCGTTACTATGGTCCGGTCTATGCCTCCTCAGTCGCTTTTACGGAGCGTGAGATGGAGTACATTCAGGAGGTGGTATCGGGAGAAAAGACGATTACCGTGACTGCCTTCGGCGACAGGGAGCCCTACTCCTATGTGGAGGACGGAGAATTAAAGGGGATCCTGCCGGATTATTTTGCCTGCGTCATGGAGATCGCCGGACTGCCTTATGAGATCGTAGTGCCGGAAGACGAGAATGACTATTATGATATGGTGAATAACAATGGCGTGGATGTGGTCATTGACAGGTTTGGCGCTAATGATATCATAGAGGGAGCAGCTTACCGTGGGTTCGATACGGATGCTTATATGACAACGGGTATGGCAAAGGTAGTCCGGCAGGGTTTTACCGGAGACATCAGAACGGCCGCCATATCGAATACGCCGAGCGGAGCCCTCATCTCGCGGGAGATCCACGGAGATATAGAGTTCATAAACTATCCCACCAGAGACGCTGCGATGCAGGCTGTACTGGATCGGGAGGTGGATGCCGCGTACGTATATGCTTATTCAGCGCAGATGTTTGTGAATCGTGATGCCACGAATTCCTTGTATTACAGTATCGTAAATGATATCAATGTAAAATTTCAGATGTATGTCCGTGACAGTGCGGATCATGAGCTGGTCACGATTCTGAATAAATGTATCCAACAGATGCCGGAGGACACGCTGAATCAGCTTATTTCAAAATATACCGTCTATACTGCCGGAGATATGAGCTTTCTGCAATATATGCAGACACACCCCAATGTGATGATTGCCGCAGTCATGGCGGCTGCCTTGACTATAAGTATTATTTTGATACTTTATATGCGGGGACGGTGGAGCAGGAGGCTTCTGAATACCACAGAACGATCGAACAGGAAGATGATAGAGCAGCTTGCCATAGTGGAAGCGCTGAGCCGCGACTATACGAATATTTTTGCCATCAATGCGGAGCAGGGAACAGCCAAAATCGTAAAACTGGAAGGTTATGTGACGGAGGGATTGAAAGAAGGTTCCAAAGAAGACCATCCATACGCTCCGATCCTGGAGCGGTATATCCGGGACCGTGTCCATCCGGAAGATCAGCAGTATCTTACGCAGGTTCTTTCTCTGGACAAGGTCAGGGAGAAGCTGGACGCGGACAGGGAATATATGGGAAGCTACCGCATACTGGCAGACGGGGAAACACATTATTTTCAATATACATATGTAAAAGTTGGGGAAAGCAGTTTTGGACAGAATGGATTTATCCTTGCGGGATTTAGGAATATTGACGAGATGATCAGCAGGGAGCAGGAGCAGAAGGCAGTTCTGGCGGAGGCGCTGGCACAGGCACAGTATGCCAACAACGCCAAGACCACCTTCCTTAACAATATGTCTCACGATATCCGTACACCAATGAACGCGATCATCGGATTTACCTCTCTTGCGGTGACGCATATTGACAATAAAGAGCAGGTGCAGGACTATCTGGGGAAAATCATGACTTCCGGTAACCATCTGCTGAGCCTGATCAATGATGTACTGGATATGAGCCGCATTGAGAGCGGCAAGGTCAAGATCGAGGAAAAAGAGGTCAGCCTTCCGGAGGTCATGCATGATCTTAAGACCATCGTTCAGGCTGACGCGAAAGCAAAGCAGCTGGAATTGTACATTGATACGCTGGATGTGGTAAATGAGACGATCATCTGTGATAAGCTCCGCCTGAATCAGGTGCTTCTGAATATTATGAGCAATGCCATGAAATACACAAGACCCGGCGGCATGGTCAGCGTCCGCGTTATCCAGACTTCTGAAGCGCAGGACGGCCGCGCTTCCTATGAATTCCACATCAAGGATAATGGTATCGGCATGAGCAGTGAGTTCCTGGAGCATGTTTTTGAACCCTTTGAGCGGGAACAGACTGCCACTGTAAGCGGTATTCAGGGAACCGGTCTAGGGCTTGCCATTACTAAAAATATTGTAGATATGATGGGCGGTACGATCGAGGTGAACAGTGAGGAAGGAAAGGGATCAGAGTTTTCCGTAATTTTCCGTTTCCGTGTTCCCGACAGCCCCATGAAGTCCCAGCGGCTGGAACAGCTGGTGGATCTAAGGGCGCTTGTGGTAGATGATGATGTGAATACCTGCGTCAGTGTCAGTAAGATGCTTTCCACCATCGGTATGCACCCTGACTGGACGACTTTGGGGAAGGAAGCGGTTATCCGTTCGGAGTTCGCGCTGGAGCAGAACGAGCCATACAGCGCATACATCATTGACTGGATGATGCCGGATATGAACGGCATAGAAATTGTCCGCCGGATCCGCAGGGTAATCGGAGATATGACGCCCATTATCATATTGACTGCCTATGACTGGTCGGACATTGAGGAGGAGGCGAGAGAAGCGGGCGTTACAGCGTTCTGTTCTAAGCCGATCTTCCTTTCGGAGCTGCGGGGTGTTCTGGCAGCGCCTTATGAGAAGCAGAAAAGTAAGGAAGAAACAAGCTCGCCTGCGGCGCCGCGCTTTGATGGTAAGAAGATCCTGCTCGTAGAGGATAATGAGCTGAATCAGGAGATCGCGCAGGAGATCCTGGAAGGAGCCGGGTTTATCGTTGATACGGCGGATGACGGAACGGTAGCGGTAGAGCGGATGAAGGAGAATCCTGCGGATACTTATGATCTGATCCTGATGGATGTCCAGATGCCTATCATGAACGGTTATCAGGCTACAAGGGAGATCCGTGCGCTGGATGATGCTGTTAAGGCGGCGATCCCTATTGTGGCGATGACAGCCAACGCTTTTGAGGAGGATCGGAAGGAGGCTATTGATTCCGGGATGAATGGGTATGTGCCTAAGCCTATTGACATAGAAAAGATGATGAAAACACTGGAAGGTATCTTATACCATTAAAATTTAGAAAAAATAAGGATGATAAAATGGCAGTTTTCCAAAGAAAGGGAGACTGCCATTTATTTTTACAAAGATTTTACAAAAGCTGTGTTTTGGATTTTACAGACAGTCCCTATCATAAAAAGCATAGAACAAAACAACAGAAAGAAAAGGAGAAAAACGATTATGAAAAAATGTATCAGTTCTATTATTATCATTTTGGCGCTCATGCTTGTGGTCATAACAGGATGTGGGAAAACAGAGAGCGGCGCGGCAGCTGCTGATAACAACCGGATGCCTGCGGGAACTGCGGAAAACGGCAATGCGGACACACCGGAACCTGCTGAAGGAGCGAAGACGGACAACGGTAACGTATCTACGGATGGCTCCACTTCTATGGAAAAGGTAATAGGCGCATTGGGAGAATCTTTTGAAAATGACAATCCCGGCGTAACCTTTACATATAATCCGACCGGTTCCGGTTCCGGGATTACGGCGGTGGCGGAGGGACGCTGCGATATCGGACTTTCCAGCCGTAACCTGAAGGATGAAGAAAAGGCACAGGGATTGACGGAAACGATACTTGCCCTTGATGGTATTGCCATCATTGTAAATCCTGATAATCCGGTAGACGACCTGGACCTTGAAACGGTTGGTAAGATTTATACGGGTGAAATCACGAACTGGAAAGAACTTGGTGGTGATGATTTGGAGATCGTTCTGATTGGGCGTGAAGCGGGAAGCGGTACAAGAGATGGTTTTGAATCTATTACGGACACAAAGGATGCGTGTCAGTATCGTCAGGAGCTTACCTCTACCGGAGATGTAATTACGACAGTAGCAGGCAATCCGGGGGCAATAGGCTATGCATCTCTTGCCTCTGTAAAGGACACTGTAAAGCCTCTTTCCATCGGCGGCGTTGCGCCAAGTGAAGATACCGTAAAAGACGGCAGCTATGTAGTTCAGAGACCCTTTGTATTGGTAACAAAAAGCGATACGGCGCTTTCGGAGACAGCACAGCAATTCTTCGATTATGCTACATCATCTGATGCAGCAGAGATCATCTCCGCGGCAGGCGCAGTGCCGGTTAATTAAGTTGAGAGGCAGAGTCAGATGAAGAACAAAAAGAGGTTTATGGAAAATGCCATACACGGCATTTTCCTGATTCTGGGGTTTATTACGGTAGGATGCGTACTTTTGATCAGTATTTATCTTGTTCTGTCCGGTATTCCGGCTATCCGTAAAATAGGCATATTCAAGTTTTTGTTTGGTAGAAAATGGGCATCAACGGCGGCAGAGCCGCTATATGGGATTTTACCATTTATACTTACAAGCATTTACGGTACGGCGGGCGCGATTTTTATCTGAGTGCCGATAGGCTTTATGAGCGCGGTTTACCTTGCCAAGATTGCTCCGTCAAAAGTAAAAGCCGTTATTGAAACAGCAGTCAGTCTGCTGGCAGGCATTCCTTCGGTAGTTTATGGGCTTGTGGGAATGATGGTGCTTGTACCGGGGATAAGGATTATTTTCCATATCTCGGACGGAGCAAGTCTTTTTGCCGCAATGATAGTACTCGCCATTATGATTTTGCCATCGATTATCAAAGTGTCGCTTACCGCATTGGAAGCTGTTCCGAAGGAATATGAGGATGCTTCTCTGGCGCTTGGCGCAACGCCGATTGAAACATACTTCAGGGTATCTGTTCCGGCGGCAAAAAGCGGCATTGCGGCGGCTGTAGTATTGGGTGTCGGCAGGGCGACCGGGGAGGCAATGGCAGTTATGATGGTGGCAGGGAATGCTCCCAATATGCCGGAGATCTTTCAAAGTGTCCGTTTCCTTACAACCGCTGTGGCAAGTGAAATGTCATATGCGGCTGATGGAAGCTTACAAAAACAGGCGTTGTTTTCAATTGCTTTAGTGCTGTTTTTCTTTATCATGCTGATCAATGCCGTATTGAATTTCTTTTTGAAACAAGATAAGGAAAGAAGTTAAATAAAGATACTTTTAACTATTGATTCAGAGTCTGCTAAAGCGGATATGAGGTATAAAAATGCGAATACAATCTATTTCACTAAGAAGAAAAACATATATTACAGTCATGCGCATGTTGATGGGGATCTCCGTAAGCATTACCTGTGCGTTGGTTTTATTTTTAATCGGTTATGTGTTGTGGAAGGGGCTTCCGAATGTATCGTGGGAGCTGCTCAGCACCAAGCCGAGTTATCTGTCCGGACGGATAGGGATCCTGCCGGATATCCTCAATACGGTATATATTGTTCTGGCGACTCTGGTATTTGTTCTCCCGCTCGGAGTGGGTGCGGCCGTTTATCTTACGGAATACGCCAAAAACAAGAAGCTGGTTGACATGATTGAATATGCTGCTGAAACCTTATCGGGTATTCCGTCAATTATATATGGTCTTGTGGGAATGCTGTTTTTCTGCCAGTTCTTTGGCATGAAAACTTCCCTGCTGGCGGGGGCGTTTACGCTGGTGATCATGAACCTGCCTACCGTTATGCGTACCACACAGGAGAGCCTGAAAACGGTACCGGCAAGTTATCGTGAGGGCGCTTTCGGGCTGGGAGCCGGAAAATGGCGCGTGATTTATACCGTTGTGCTTCCGGGTTGTATTGACGGAATAATAACGGGATGTATATTGTCAGTCGGGCGTATCCTGGGAGAATCAGCGGCGCTGCTTTTTACTGCCGGTTTTGCCCATGCTTTGAACGGGATATTCGAGGGACTGGGCAGCGCAGGCGCAACCCTGACGGTCGCATTATATGTTTATGCCAAGGAAAACGGAGAGTTTGGGATCGCTTTTGCCATTGCGGCTATTCTTATGTTGTTGACCGTGATAGTCAATTTGTCGGCTGTATGGGTAGGGAAATATTTTCAGAAAAGAGCGCAGGGAAGCCGGGAAACATAGGTTATAAACTAATCGAAAGGATGTGAAGAAAATATATGGGTAATGCTGTAAATCATTCCGGAGAGCCTGTAATGGCAGTAAAAGACCTGTGCCTTTGGTATGGAAATTCACAGGCATTGAAAAATATCAATATTGAGATTGAAGAAAAAAGCATAACAGCTTTAATAGGTCCTTCCGGATGTGGAAAATCCACTTTTATTAAAACCATAAATCGAATGAACGACCTTATTCCCGAAGTCAGGATCACGGGAGAAATACGTTACAGGGAGAATAATATTTTTGATGCGGATGTTGATGTCAACGAACTGCGACGCAGTATTGGCATGGTTTTTCAAAAGCCCAATCCGTTTCCGATGAGCATCTATGATAATATTGCTTATGGACCGAGAACACATGGCATTAAAAATAAAGCAAAGCTGGATGATATCGTGGAACGTTCCCTGCGTGGCGCCGCCATCTGGGAGGAAGTGAAAGACAGACTGAAAAAGTCAGCGTTGGGACTCTCAGGCGGACAGCAGCAGCGGCTTTGCATCGCCCGCGCATTAGCGGTCGAGCCGGATGTGCTTTTGATGGATGAGCCCACAAGCGCTCTTGATCCGATTTCCACATCTAAAATTGAGGAGCTTGCAATGGAGCTTAAGAATAAGTATACTATTATCATCGTAACGCACAATATGCAGCAAGCTGTGCGGATTTCCGATAATACGGCGTTCTTTCTCCTCGGTGATTTAATTGAATATGGAAATACTGAAAAAATGTTTGAGCAGCCAAAGGATAAGCGGACAGAGGATTATATCACGGGGAGGTTTGGATAATGAGAAGTCGTTTTGATGAACAGCTTGCTACGCTTAATAACGAGCTTACGATGATGGGGGCGATGTGTGAAGATGCGATCGCCATTGCTTCAAAGGCACTCTCTATGGGCGATGTGAAGCTGACGGATAAGGTTTTCTCCCTTGACGGTGAAATTGACCGGATGGAACGTACCATAGAAACCTTGTGCTTGAAACTGTTGTTACAGCAGCAGCCGGTGGCAAGGGACATGAACACGATCTCTTATTCCCTCAAGCTGATCCGGGACATGGAGAGAATCGGCGCGCAGGCGCTTGAGCTTGCCAGCATCGCAAAGGATATTGACCCGGACAAGATGATGGCCGCCGACCGGATCAACGAGATGAGCAAGACGGCCATCAGCATGGTGACGGACGCGGTGACCGCCTACGTCCGAAAAGACGACAAGCTTGCCTGTGAAGTGGTNNAAGCCGGTGGCAAGGGATCTGCGGCAGATTTCCGCAGCCCTTAAAATGATTACCGATATGGAGCGTATCGGAACGCAGGCGGCAGATATTGCGGAGATCATTACATTTCTTGACGGAAGGACCGGCGAGGAGTGTGAACAGATCCGATTTATGGCGGATGCGGCAAGCCAAATGGTTACAGAGAGCATTGATGCCTATGTAAAGCAGGATGTTATATTGGCCGGTGCAGCAATTGACCGTGATGATGTGGTGGATGATTTATTTTTACAGGTCAAGTCATCATTAATTAAGCTGATTGCGGAAAAACCGACAGACGGAGGTTATGCGCTGGATTTACTGATGATTGCCAAATATTTTGAGCGTATTGGGGATCATGCGGTAAATATTGCGGAGTGGGTGGTTTTTTCCGTAACCGGACAGCGTGTAAAGGACTTCTAAGCGGTCAAAGTACGCCCGCTAAGAAGTTCTAAGTTATACGCGGAAGAATGCCAAGGACGGGCATTCTTCTGATAATAGGAGGGTTTAGGTTGAAAAATAAGATTGTATGGTGCGTAGAGGACGATGAAAGTATCCGGGATATTGAGGTGTATACGCTTAATTCCACTGATTTTGAAGCGGAAGGGTTTCAGGACGCAGCGGCTTTTAGGGAGGCTTTAAGAGGGGATAAACCGGATCTGATCATATTGGATATTATGCTGCCCGGAGAAGATGGTGTAGAACTGTTGAAATCTTTGAAGGATAATCCTGACACCTGCAGGATTCCCATTATCATGGCAACGGCAAAGGGTATGGAGTACGATAAGATCCAGAGCCTTGATCTGGGTGCGGACGATTATCTGGTAAAGCCTTTTGGAATGATGGAAATGGTTTCCCGTGTGAAAGCGGTGCTTCGCAGATGCAATCCCACGGAGGCGGAACATCTTTTGAAAGCAGGCGGTCTTGTTGTCAATTTAGATGAGCATACGGTTACGCTTAATAACGAAAGGATACAACTTACTTTAAAAGAGTTTGAACTTCTGCGGTTGTTTTTATCGCATCCGGGCATTGTATTTACCAGAGATCAGCTTTTTAATGATGTATGGGGTTCTGATTATGTCAGTGAAACAAGAACGGTTGATATGCATATCCGTACACTGCGTGGCAAATTGGGCGCTTATGGAAAAATGATTGAAACAGTGCGGGGTGTTGGTTACAGATTAGAGATTAGTGTGTAAAGAACAGGCATTCTTCTATTGATTAGAATGCGTGCAGGGCACGCAGAGAGGTATGTTATGACAAAGAAAATTTTTAAGTCTATTATGGTTGTGGCGGGAGCTGTCCTGATTGCAAGCCTTGTCATCATTATGGGGTGTCTCTATCGTTATTTTAGTGATGTTCAGATGAAGCAGTTAGAGGATGAGCTGTCTTTGGCTGTTGTAGCCGTCGAAAAGAACGGTCAGGAATATCTTGAGGGATTACAATCAAGAGAGTACCGTCTCACATGGGTTGCCGAAAACGGAGATGTCATATATGATACACAGTCTGACGGGGAAAGTATGGAAAACCATGCGGACAGGGAGGAAATACAACAGGCATTGCACAGCAAAGAGGGAAGAAGCTCACGTTATTCCACGACGCTTTTGGAAAAAACGCTTTACTGCGCAAGAAGAATGGATGATGGAACGGTACTCAGGATCTCGGTCAGAAGCGTTACAGTGTGGGTGCTTGTCTGGGGAATGATGCAGCCGATATTTATTGTGGTTGTTACCGCGCTCGTCTTATCGGGAATATTGGCAAGCCGGATCTCCAAGCATATCATGGAGCCGCTGAACAGTCTTGATCTGGAAAAACCGCTGGAGAATGATACTTATGAGGAATTGGCTCCTTTATTAAGCCGCATCAATAAACAGCACAGGCAGATAGATATGCAGCTGTCAGAGCTTCAAAGAAAAAATGATGAATTTACACAGATCACGCATGGCATGACGGAAGGACTTGTGCTTTTGGATGAAAAAAACGTGATTCTGAATATCAATCCTGCCGCACTGAAGCTGTTTCGTACGAGCCATTCCTGCAAGGGTAAAGATTTTCTGACAGTAGAGCGAAGCAATGATGTAAGTCATGCGATACAGGATGCTTTTTCAAATGGACACAGTGAGATCTGCATGGAACGTGAGGGAAAGGAATATCAGCTTCATATCAATCGTATTGAATCAAACGGCGCTGTGATCGGGGCGGTCGTACTTGCTTTTGACATAACAGAAGCAGCTTTCGCAGAGAGAAACAGGCGGGAGTTTACTGCTAATGTATCACATGAATTGAAAACTCCGCTGCAATCCATTATGGGAAGTGCAGAGTTAATGGAGAATGGTCTTGTAAAATCAGAGGATATGACACGTTTTGTAGGGCATATCCGCACAGAGGCAGGGCGGCTTGTAACACTGATTGATGATATTATCCGCCTGTCCCAATTGGATGAGGGATGTGATATACCTTTTGAAGATGTTGATCTATACGAAGTTGTAACTGATGTGACTACAGGGCTGGAAGATATCGCAGCAAAGAAAAATATTGAATTTACCGTAACGGGGGAATCGGTCAGGATAAAAAGTGTCCGGCGGCTTTTGACGGAAATCATATTTAATCTTTGCGATAATGCCATTAAGTATAATAAAGACGGCGGTACGGTAGAAGTTTCCGTAAAAAGACAGGAAGACAATGCTGTGATTTTTGTGAAGGATTCGGGAATTGGCATACCACCGGAACATCAGACCAGAATATTTGAACGGTTTTACCGTGTGGACAAGAGCCGTTCCAAGGAATCTGGCGGAACGGGTTTAGGGCTTTCTATTGTAAAACATGCGGTACAGTATTTGAATGGTAAGATTGACCTGCAGAGCAGCCCCGGTGAAGGAACAGTGATACAGATCTCTTTATCCGTTTGTTAATACCAAACTGTTATTTTCGTGCCTTGAAATATGCAGTCAAATATAGTATGATATGAAATATTAAAATTTGACTGTTAGATTGGAAGTTGATGAGGTGGCAGTATGGACAAGAGAAAGTATTGGATAATACAATTATTCTTAGTACTTTTTACAATTTCCGTATCTGTTGCCGGAATTCCTTGCGGAATCATAAATGTTCATGGTTTATTTGGTGAAATAGTCACATCCACAGTAGCAGAAGATCAAGAACAAGAAACAGTTAATATCAAATCCATAGACCAAGAAAAAGCCCAAACTGCAAAAGGTATAAACATTTTCAATATTTGGTTTGAAGTTCTGATAGCAGTAGTATGCATTAGCTTTTGTTCTATTTTATTTAGAATTCCACGAGGAGATACCATAATTACATTAAAAGTTCGCATGGATAATTAATTCCTTTCTGCAAATAAAAAGCAGAAAGGAGAATAATTATGTTTGAGCAAGATTACGTAATGAGACTCATTAAAGAAATGGTGCGAGCCATTTTAAAACTATTGTTCAACATAGATACGGAATCTCCAACAGTAGAATTGTTGGAAAACAAAGAAGAAAAGGAAATGCTGGAAAATCTGTTAGATTTGGTTGACGCTGGGAAAATCAATGAAGCAGAAAATAGAGTATATGATTTAATCAGTGATGCAGATTTGAACAATTTAGGGATCGCACTATTATTTTATTCCTACTTGAATGATAAAACAGATGATTTTTTAGAAACAAATGATTTTAGTAGAGAAGAAATTAAATTAGGACTGGAAAATGTGACTGACAGATTTGATTTGAGCAGTATAGCTAAGCTGTTTTTGACAGACTTTTAGCGGCGTAATAATATGGGGCAGATGGCAAATGCGATTACATTCCTTATCTGAATATTCTTTACAACCGTCAACTGCGTTTTTTTCTTGTAAGATAAAAAGGAAATGTATATAATATAATTTAGAGGAAGAATCTGCAAGGGAGGTAATGATTGCTATGTGTGTTGTTTCAATAAATATTCCGGAAGAAATCTTGTTGGATCTGCATGAAAATAAAGATGATTTTGAGGCATATATGAAATGTATGCTTGCTGTAGATTTGTATAAAAACAAAAAAGTATCATTAGGATATTGCGCAAGTATAGCGGACATGACAAAAGAGGATTTTATAAAATATCTGGGAAAAAATGAGATATCCATATTCTCATTTGAAGATGAAAAAGAATTTTTGGAGGAACTGGCAAATGCGTAAGGTGATAGTAAATACTACCCCCTTTGATTGCGTTATGCCATGTTGGCCAGCTTGATGTATTAAAGAAAATATATGGGGAAATTTTGATCCCTCAGGCAGTATATCGAGAACTATCCGAAAAGAAAGAATCTATATGCAAGAAGCAGGTGGATGATTCGCTTGATTGGATTCACGTGGAAAAGATAGAAAACCAAATGACAAAAAATATGTTTAAAACGCAATTGCATGATGGTGAAGTAGAAGTTATGATTTTAGCGAAAGAAAAAAATGCTGATATAGTTATTATCGATGATGCGAATGCAAAAAAACATGCAAAATACCTAAAATTACCTGTGACGGGTACAATTGGTGTTTTGATTAGAGCGAAGAAACAAGGATATATAAGGGAATTAAAACCCATTATACAAGAGATGATTGATAAAAATATTTATATTTCCGAAAAACTTATGAGACTTTGTTTGAAACAGGTAAATGAAGAAATGTAGTTGCTGTAAAGCAGTTTTGTCAAATCATGCCATGGATAACGGGTGCGAGCCCGTCGTGGTCATTATCTTCTTCGGTGACGATATCCGCCGCCTCTTTTAAACTTTCCCGTCCGTTGCGCATAGCGATGCCACAGCCCGCCGCCTGTAGCATGGAAAGATCGTTTTCTTCATCGCCCGCCGCATAAGAGTGGTCGATAGGAATATCCAGTAGCTGACACAAAGCTGTGACAGCGCTTCCCTTGCCGGATGTGATAGGAAATACTTCCAGATAGTTTGGGTTCGAGAGGACACAATTGATTTCTTCGGGTAGTTCCTGCTGTAAAAGCGAGGCAAGATCTGTCAGTTTTTCCGGATGATCCAAGCTGATACAGAGCACTTTGCAGGGCGGCTGCGTGATCCCTTCCGGAAAACGGGGTAGGATCTGATAAGGAACAAGGACTGTCTCGGTATATCTGCCGATCTCCGGTCCCTCGTACGGTATGAGGATATGCTCATCGTCGTAAGTCTGGCAGAAGATGCCGAGTGAGAGGGAGAGCTTAGCGATCCTGCATGCCTGCTCTATGGTCAGGGTCTGTTCAAGAAGCTTCTTTTGGGAAGGACAGTGATAGATCAGAGAACCGTTAAAGGCAATGGCATATTGATTGTCATAATCCAGTTCATTGAGACGGATGATTTCCAATATACTTTTCAGGGGTCTGCCGGAAGAAATGGCAAGATAGTTGCCCTCCGCCATAAATCGGTGAAGCTCCTGCCGGGTCTTGGGAGAGATCTTCTTTTCGGTGGTCAGTAAAGTGCCGTCCAGATCAGTAAAAAAGATCTTTGGCGTTTTATGCCGAAATGCCCTGAGGTTTGTCAGGATCTCTTTCGGAATAAATAATTTGCCATAGCCGGTGGCAAGATCTAAGTTTGGTTTTGCCGTTCCATGGAAGTCCGAGCCGCCGCTGATGCATAAGCCGAATTTTGCGGCGAGTCTTTTGATCTCCCGCTCGTCAGCGGGCGTATAGGTTCTGTAAACTGCTTCAATCCCAATGAGACCGGCAGCCTTGAGTTCACTGACCAGCGTCTCTAACTGTCCCTTTGTCATATGATACAGTACGGGGTGCGCAAGGATGGGGATGCCGCCTGCTTCCAGGATCAGGGATACCGCCTGCGCAGGCGTGATCTTTTCTCTGGGAACATAATATTTACAGTGGTCGCCGACATAGCGGTCAAATGCTTCTTTTAAGTCTTTAATATAGCCGTGCGCCAGCAGATATTTCGCATAATGGGATCTGGTGATGACGGAGTCCGGAAATTCCGCCTGCAGTTTGTCGAACGTAATGTCGATCCCTGCTTCGCGGAGATTATTGCACATTTTGATATTTCTATTGATGCGGGAATCCTGAAACGATTTCAGATGGGATAAAAAGCCGGGAGAGTGATGATCGATATCGATTCCCACGATGTGGATGTCACGCCCCTGATATTCCGTGGAAAGCTCAATGCCGGGGATGACCTCGACCGGCTTATCCGCAGCATACGCGATCGCTTCGTCCAGACCGTCTGTCGTATCGTGGTCTGTCAGCGCAAATGCGGTCAATCCCTTTTCTATGGCGTAATCCACCAGATCGCAGGGGGCGTAGGAGCCATCCGATTTATCAGAATGTGTATGCAGGTCAACGATATTCATGTTAGCACCATCCTTAAAAATAATTAGGGAAACGCTGTTGAAAGCGTTCCCTTAGTTTTCGTCCTCATCGATCTGTGCCTTATAGACAGTTCTCTTTCTTGCCATTTCATCATTCTCAAGGTATTCGTCGTATGTGGTGATCTTATCAATGATCGTGCCGTCCGGCAGGATCTCGATGATACGGTTGGCGGTCGTCTGCACGAATTGGTGGTCATGACAGGCAAATAAAGCAACGCCGGGGAATTTGATCATACCGTTATTTAGGGAGGTGATCGACTCCATATCCAAATGGTTGGTCGGCTCGTCAAGGATCAGGCAGTTGGCGCCGCTGATCATCATCTTGGAGAGAAGACAGCGTACTTTTTCACCACCGGAAAGGATCTTCACTTTTTTGACACCGTCTTCTCCGGGGAAAAGCATACGTCCTAAGAAGCCGCGGACATAAGTCACATCCTTTACCGGAGAATACCCCATCAGCCAGTCGGTGATCGTAAGGTCATTATCAAATTCTTCCGTATTGTCTTTCGGGAAATAAGCCCGTGAGGTGGTTACGCCCCATTTGAAGGAACCCTCATCCGGCTCCAGTTCTCCGTTCAGTATCTTGAATAATGTTGTCTTGGCAAGTTCATTGCCGCCGACAAAGGCAACCTTGTCTTCCTTGCCCAACGTAAAGGAGACATGGTTCAATACAACTTCACCGTTGACAGATTTTGTAATGTCTTCCACATATAATACTTCATTGCCGATCTCACGTTCGGGACGGAAATCAATATAGGGATATTTTCTGCTGGAAGGTTTGATCTCGTCAAGCTCGATCTTCTCCAAGGCGCGCTTTCTGGAGGTTGCCTGTTTGGATTTGGAAGCGTTGGCTGAGAAGCGGGAGATAAATTCCTGCAGCTCCTTGATCTTTTCTTCCTTTTTCTTGTTCGCTTCCTTCATCTGTTTGTTGAGAAGCTGTCTTGATTCATACCAGAAATCATAGTTGCCGGCGTAGAGCTGGATCTTGCCGTAGTCGATGTCCGCGATCTGGGTGCATACCTTATTCAGGAAATAGCGGTCGTGGCTCACCACGATGACCGTATTTTCAAAATCGATCTGAAAATCTTCCAGCCATGCGATGGCATCCAGATCCAGATGGTTGGTGGGCTCGTCCAAAAGCAGGATGTCCGGATTGCCAAACAGCGCTTTGGCTAACAGTACCTTTACCTTTTCGCTGCCGTTTAGATCCTTCATAATGCTGGTATGGAGCTCCGTATCAATGCCAAGACCATTTAAGAGCATGGCGGCGTTGGATTCCGCTTCCCAGCCGTCCATCTCTGCAAATTCCGCCTCCAGCTCGCTGGCGCGGATGCCGTCTTCATCGGAAAAATCTTCCTTGGCGTAGATGGCGTCCTTTTCTTTCATGATATCATAAAGACGCTTGTTGCCCATAATGACGGTATCAAGAACGGAATATTCG
>DLOQ01000135.1:0-1684 GCA_002479655.1 Lachnospiraceae bacterium UBA7480 | reverse complement strand
GTGATGACGATATCGCCGTTGGTCGTATCCAAAGCGCCGGACAGTATCTTCAGGAAAGTGGATTTGCCTGCGCCATTGGCGCCGATCAGACCGTAGCAGTTGCCTTCGGTAAATTTTATATTAACGTCCTCAAAAAGTGCTTTCTTTCCAACTCTGTAAGTAACACCATTAGCGCTGATCATGTAATTAACCTTGCCTTTCTTGTGATATCTTTATTTAAGATCGTATTTTAATGGATCAGATGATTTTCTGTAACTGTCCGGTATAAAACACTGCTAGATTGTCGTATTGGCAGAAGTCTGGAATACCACAATATTTTTCCCGCTTTTTTTACCGGTATACAGATGTTCGTCAGCCTGTTGTACCAGATCCTCTACACGGTAGCCGGGGATGGATTCGCAGACGCCGAAGGTCATGGTGACCTTGAGATCCTGTCCTTCATAATGAAATGGATATTCGGCAATATTTTTACGGATGCGTTCGGCAGCATTGGCAGCGGAATTTAAAGGCTCGTGAACAAGGATCAGAATCTCCTCGCCGCCCCAGCGGCAGACTGCATCGCCATCTCTGACGCTGTTGGTGATGATCTCGGAAACCGTCACCAGTACATAATCTCCGGCATCATGCCCGTAAGTATCGTTGACTTTTTTAAAATCGTCGATATCGCCCAGGATCAGACTGAAGCGCTTACCCGTATTTTTGAGCTGTTCCATCCTCTGCCGCAGGATCTGATCCATGTTACGGCGGTTCATCAGATGAGTCAGCGGATCTTTGTGCGCCATTTCGTGAAGCTGTTCATTCTGCGAAGCAAGCTTGCCCTGGCTTGCCTGGATCTCCCAGATAAAAAGGAAGGAAAAGAAGATCAGGATCGCAAAGGTCATTAAAGTATTAAATAAATGAAGAATATGCGTCCAGTAGGAGTGTTCTAAAATATAAACAGGCTCCATCACCTGCATCAGGAGATAGGAGATACAGTAGGTGGCGACACATAATAAGGAAAAAGACAGCGGTATGATGTCTTTTCTCTTAAATTTGTCAATGACAAATGAAAAATAAAAGATCGCGCTGATCATGGAAATACTGTACAAGACAAAGCCTGAAGCAAGTCCCAGACAGAATGTTTCAAAGAAACTGATCACAAGGACTTCCAGCAGCGAGATATAAAATACCGTCGCAAAATTATGTTGTTTGATCAGATTTCGGATGATCGTTATAAAGAACACGCTGAGGCATCCGTTAATGACAGAAAGGGGAACGATCGGGATCAGTGCAAATATGACGCAGACCACAAAATGTATGGCGGAAAGCATATATGCGATGATATATAATTTGCGTTCGAAGGAGAAGTAGCTTTCCCCCTGACGGATCTTTTCAATATAGTGGCGAACATTATTCATGTATCAGATTCCCTCCATGCTTAATCATATTTTATGCTTTCCTTGTAAAGGCATAAGGATATGATTACAATATATTATACCATTTATTTCCTTAATTGAAAAGAAAATTTTAGGTTTCGGGTGTCAAAAGGTACATTTTCAATTTTGCATTTTAAATTTTGAGGCGGCAAGCTGCGCAATCATAATCTGTGCCTATGCTGTTGTACGGAAAAAAGAAATTCTAAACATTCCTGATTTAAGTCGTGGAAGATGGACGCAAACGGGGCAATTCGCCATCCATGGCTCAG
>DLOQ01000118.1:4483-10817 GCA_002479655.1 Lachnospiraceae bacterium UBA7480 | reverse complement strand
GCGTTTCGCAAACGCCTAAAAAATAAATGAATTAAAGAAGGAGTGAAAACCACCGCAGTTAAACGGTGGTTTTCATTGTTATGAGGGGGAGATAGTAAAAATTACTACCTGATAAATAAGATATACGGAAGATGTGTTTTTTGTGTGTTTAAATTGTGAAACTTTTTTTCTGTCAAAAAAATAGATATTTTGAAAAATATTGCGTTTTTCTGTCCGAAGAAGCGATTCCCTTGTCATTTGCGGAAAATAGGTATAATATATAATATAGATTAATATGCATTGGAGGATTGGATATGCCGGCATTGGAAACATTGCTGAACGGTCTTGCGTATCAGCGAGTGCAGGGCAATATAGAGAAGCAGATCACGGAAGTCGTATATGACTCACGGAAGGTTGTAAAGGGATGCCTTTTTATCTGTATCGAGGGAGCAAAATTTGACGGTCACAGCGTGGCAGATGAGGTGGCGAAAGCAGGGGCGGCGGCGATCGTGGCACAAAAACCGGTTATTGTAACGGATGATCAGGTGGCGGTGGTTACCGTAGCGGATACCAGATATGCCATGGCATGTATCTCAGCGGCATATTTTGGTCATCCGGCAGAGAAATTAAAAACCATCGGAATCACGGGAACAAAGGGAAAAACGACCACGACTTATCTGGTGAAATCAATCTTAGAGCACGCCGGATATCGTGTAGGTCTTGTGGGCACCATCGAGACGATCACCGGAAAGCGTACGATTCCCTCTGAGAATACAACGCCGGAGTCCTACTATCTGCAGAAGTATTTTGCGGAGATGGTGGAGGCAGGCTGTGAGGTTGTGGTGATGGAGGTGTCCTCGCAGGGGCTGATGATGCACAGGAGCGCAGGATTTATCTTTGATTACGGGATATTCACTAATATTGAACCGGATCATATCGGTCCGAATGAACATAAGGATTTTGAAGATTATCTGCATTGTAAAAGCTTGTTGTTTCAGCAGTGCAGGATCGGGATATTAAATGGAGACGATGAGCATTGTGAACAGATTCTGGAAGGACACACCTGTCAGGTAGAGACCTTTGGTCTGGGAGAACGCAATCATACGGGGCGTGCTGCCGATCTGCGTGCCGTAGATCTGAAGCTCTTGAAAGAAGACGGACGTCTGGGCGTGTCTTTTCGGGCAGAGGGGATTCTGGAGATGGATATCAAAGCTTATTTTCCGGGAACCTTCAGTGTATATAATGCTTTGACGGCACTGGCGATCTGCAGGCATTTTAATGTTTCCGAAGAAGGGATCCGCGCGGCGCTTCTGCAGGCGAAAGTGAAGGGAAGGATCGAGATGCTTCCGGTTTCTGATCAGTTTATCCTGATGATTGATTATGCACATAATGCCATGGCATTGAAAAGTCTGTTGGAGACACTGCGGGAATATGAACCGAAACGGCTGGTCTGCATGTTCGGATGCGGCGGAAACCGTTCCAAACTCCGCCGGTTTGAGATGGGAGAGGTCAGCGGACGTCTGGCGGATCTGACAGTGATCACATCTGATAATCCCCGGATGGAGGAGCCGATGGATATCATTGCGGATATCGTGACGGGAATCGAAAAAACGGATGGGGAATACGTCACCATTCCGGACAGAAAAGAAGCGATCGCTTATGTGATCCGCAGCGGTCTTCCGGGGGATATCATCATTCTGGCCGGTAAAGGGCATGAGGATTATCAGGAGATCAAGGGTGTAAAATATCCGATGGATGAAAGGGAGATGATCCGGGAGATCATGCGCAGCACTGATGTCGATGATATTGTGTGACGTGGATAAAAGGATGAAGATGAATCAATATGCTAATGTAATCGTAGATATCTCTCATGAAAAGGTTGACCGGCTGTTTCAATACCGGCTTCCTGAGCATTTGAGGCAGACTGCGAAGGTGGGAGACGAGGTGATCGTACCGTTTGGCAGGGGAGATACGAAAAGAAAAGCGTATATCATGGAGCTGACGGATGACGCCCAATGGGAGGAGAACCGTATCAAGGAGGTCATCTCGATCAATGAAAAGGCAGTCAGCGCAGAGGCAAGGACGCTGCAGCTGGCATACTGGATGAAGAACAATTACGGTTCTACCATGATCACGGCGATGAAGACCGTTCTGCCGGTGAAAAAGAAGATCAGGGAGCAGCAATATAAACGGTTACGGTGTATTGCGGATGATGAGATGCTGACGGAGCTGGCGTCAAAATGCCATCCTGTCCGTCAGGCTGCAAGACAGAGCCTTCTGCGGGAGTTTTTATCCGTTAAGGAGCTGCCTTATCAGTTGGTGAAAGGTAAGATGCATGTGGCGCCTTCGACGATCCAATCCTTAGAAAAACAGGGCGTTCTGCAGGTCGTAACGACAAGGGAATATCGTAATCCCTCGCTGAGAAGTGACCGGAGGGTTGAGAAGCCGGTACTTTCAGCAGAACAGCAGCAGGCAGTTGACGGTATCTTAAAGAGTATGCAGGAGACGGAACCGGGAGTATCGCTGTTGCATGGGATCACGGGAAGCGGCAAGACGGAAGTGTATATGGAGCTGATCGAAAAGAATATTTCCATGGGAAAGCAGGCGATCGTTCTGATTCCGGAGATTGCACTGACGTTTCAGACGCTGATGCGTTTTTATGCGAGATTTGGCGACCGGGTTTCGGTGCTTCACTCCAGACTTTCTGATGGTGAGCGTTATGATCAGTATGAACGTGCCAGAACAGGTCAGCTGGATGTCATGATCGGTCCGAGGTCTGCATTATTTACTCCATTTATGAAGCTGGGGCTGATTGTGATCGATGAAGAACACGAGAACAGCTATAAAAGTGAAAAGATGCCCAAATACCATGCCAGGGAAGTGGCGGAATATATCGTAAAAAGGGAGCATGCAGCGTTGGTGCTGGGATCGGCGACGCCATCTATGGAATCCTACTATAGAGCGGTAAATGGGGAATATCGTTTGTATGAACTTAAGCATCGTCCGCAGGGCGCGGTTCTTCCGCAGGTATATATCGCGGATATGAGGAAGGAGCTGAAGGAAGGCAATAAAAGCTTCTTTTCCAAGAAATTAAAGGAGCTGATGCTGGAGAGGCTGCTTCGGGGAGAGCAGATCATGCTGTTTATCAACCGCCGCGGCTATGCCGGATTTGTATCGTGCAGAGAGTGCGGATATGTGGTAAAATGTCCGCATTGCGATGTCTCCCTGTCGCAGCATCATGCAGGCGGCATGTATCAGAAGAAGGAGCAGAAGCTGATATGTCATTACTGCGGATATCAGATGGATATGCTTACAAAATGTCCGGAATGCGGCTCGCCTTATATCGCGGGTTTTCGCGCCGGAACGCAGCGTATTGAAGAAGAATTAAAAAAATGGTATCCTTCTGTCAGGGTGCTACGCATGGATGCAGATACGACCCGGAAGAAGGAGGATTATGAAAAGATCCTGTCTTCTTTTGCGGCACATGAAGCAGATGTTCTGATCGGTACGCAGATGATCGTCAAGGGACATGATTTCCCCAATACAACGCTGGTGGGGGCGATCGCGGCGGATCTGTCGTTAAGCGTGGGAGATTACAGGGCGGCGGAGAGGACGTTCCAGCTGCTGGCTCAGGCGGCAGGCAGGGCAGGCAGAGGGGAGAAAAAGGGTGAGGTAGTCATCCAGACGTATCAGCCTGACAACTATGGCATTGTAAACGCTGCGAAGCAGGATTATCTCAGCTTTTATCAGGAGGAGCTCCTATACCGTCGGCTGGCGGGCTATCCGCCGNNAAGCGGATGGAATGGCGCTGGCGGAAAAGATCGCGGGGAAGATATCGGAGGAGGCAGCAGGATCATTGACGGGGGATGATGAAAAGAAACAGATGCAGCTCATCGGACCGGCTCCGGCAGCGGTTGCCAAGATCAGTGATATCTACCGGACGGTCTTGTATATCAAGCATGAGAGCAAGCAGTTTTTGATCGCATGCAAGGACAGGATCGAAGAAATGATGAAGGAAATGATAAAGGATAACGGGCAAGGAGAGCAGATGCTGCAGTTTGATTTTGATCCGGTTAACCTGTTTTAAATGCCGGGCAGTTGCGATAGAGTTATGTAAACCTCATAGATAAAATTGCTAATGAAAGGAAGTTATATTATGGCTATCAGAAACATCAGAGTAATGGGGGACGACGTACTTGAAAAAGTATGTCGGGAAGTTAAGGAAGTAAATGCGCATACCAAAGAGCTGATCATGGATATGCTGGAGACCATGTATGATGCCAACGGTGTGGGGCTGGCGGCGCCGCAGGTCGGCGTCCTGAAACGGATCGCGGTGATCGATGTGACGGGAGAAGATCCGATCGTGCTTGTCAATCCAAAGATCTTGGAAAGCAGCGGTGAGCAGAGGGATTATGAAGGCTGCCTGAGCGTTCCCGGTAAAAGAGGGCTCGTTACCAGACCGGATTATGTCAAAGTGNNGCAGGAGATCGAAATAGAGGGCAGGGAGCTTCTGGCAAGAGCGATCTGTCATGAACTGGAGCATCTGGACGGGCATCTTTATGTGGAACGGGTAGAGGAAGGACTGGAGGATACTCCGACCGATGAAGAAAATGAATCATAGGAACGGAATGTGGATTCCTCGTGGGATGTTATTGCAGTAAAACTGCTTTGACACGGAGGAACGATTATCAGGGAGGTCAGCAATGGATATTGTATATATGGGGACACCGGATTTTGCGGTGCCGGCATTGGAAAAGCTGATTGAAGCCGGACATAAAATTACGGCAGTCGTGACGCAGCCGGACAGGCAGCGCGGCAGGGGAAAGGAAGTCGTGTATTCTCCGGTCAAGGAATGTGCGTTGAAATATGATATTCCGGTATTTCAGCCGGTAAAGATCAAAGCGCCGGAGGCTGTGGAGCAGTTACGGACCTATCAGGCGGATATCTTTGTGGCGGCAGCTTTTGGACAGATTCTTTCCAAGGAGATTTTGGAGATGCCGCGGTATGGATGCGTGAATATCCACGCCTCGCTGCTGCCGAAGTATCGGGGAGCGGCGCCTATCCAGTGGGCGGTCATCAATGGAGAGGATAAGACGGGCGTTACTATCATGCAGATGGATGAGGGACTGGATACGGGAGATATCCTTACGCAGAGGGAGGTTTTGATTGCGCAGGAGGAGACAGGAGAAAGCCTGTTTGAAAAACTTTCCGTGCTTGGTGCCGAGCTTCTTGTGGAAACTCTGGAAATGATCCGTCGGGACGATGTGGTAAAAAGGAAGCAGGACGCCTCATTAAGCACCTATGCAAGGATGCTGAAAAAGGAGGACGGGCGGATCGACTGGAGCAGGACATCGAAGCAGATAGAACAACAGATCCGCGGAATGAATTCCTGGCCAAGCGCTTATACTATGTGGAACGGAAAGACATTGAAGATCTGGAAGGCGCAGTGGAACCAGTCAGTTCACGCGCATGCACCGGGGACGATCCTTGCAGTGGAGAAGGAAAGCGTCGCCATCGCCTGTGGAGAAGGAGTGATCAGGATTCTGGAACTACAGCTGGAAGGAAAGAAACGGATGCCTGTGAAGGATTTCCTTCTGGGGTATCATATGGAAGAAGGAAGCAGGCTGGAATAAAGGTTATTGGAAGGTAATCGATGCAGGATATTAAAGCTGTATCTTTTGTGAAAAGAGGGTAGTTTTGCAACATACTTATATAAAAAGAAAGGGTGAACAATATGTATACGTCAGATTATTTGTATGTTTTGATCCTTATTATGGGCGTGATATCCTTGGCGGCGTCGGCGCGCGTCAATTCGGTATTTAATAAATACAGCCAGACACGCAGCATGTCGGGGATGACAGGGGAAGATACTGCCAGAAGGATGCTGCAGGCAGCCGGGATCACGGATGTTGTGGTTTGTCAGGTTGCCGGGAAGCTGACAGATCATTATGATCCGGTCAATAAGAAACTGTGTCTTTCGGAAGCGGTTTATGGCGTAAGCTCCGTTGCAGCAGTGGGAGTGGCGGCGCATGAGTGTGGTCACGCGATCCAGCATCAGGAACAGTATTTGCCGTTGACGCTGCGTTCACTGATCCTGCCGGTGGCAAATATCGGTTCAAAGGTGTGGTACTGGCTGATCCTTGCGGGGACGATATTCAGCTATAACCAGTTCCTGATCAACGTGGGGATTCTTGTGTTTTCCTTTGCCGTATTATTTCAGGTGGTGACGCTTCCCGTGGAATTTGACGCTTCCAGGCGAGCCATACAGTTGACGGAATCTTATGGGATCCTGTCTTCTGCGGAAGCGGGCGACTGTAAAAAGGTACTGCGGGCGGCAGCCATGACGTATGTGGCG
>DLOQ01000118.1:0-4409 GCA_002479655.1 Lachnospiraceae bacterium UBA7480 | reverse complement strand
TGCTTCGCAAAGAAGTTCTAAATCTCACACAGAAAAACGCAAAGAGCGCGTTTTTCATTTTTATCTGAGCCACCGAAGGCGGCATAGGGGTTAGTGACGAAGGGAAGGGCGCGGATGGGCGGAAAAAAAGTTACAAAGACCCGGGCGATCGTTTTGGAGATATTAATGGAGCTTCTGCCTGAAAAGGAAACGGCTGCGCCCGTCAAGGATAATCTGCTGATCAGGGATGTACTGGATAAATATGATTATATGGATGCCCGGGATAAATCTTTTATCAAACGTCTGGCGGAGGGATGCGTGGAACGAAAGATTACACTGGATTATGTAATCGGCCAGTATTCCCGGACAGGCGTTGAAAAGATGAAGCCGGTCATATTAAATATCCTGCGGATGGGAGTATATCAGATCCTTTATATGGATGCTGTGCCGGATGCCGCGGTCTGTAATGAGGCAGTCAACCTTGCAGTCAATAAGGGCTTCCAAGGGTTAAAAGGATTTGTTAATGGAGTTCTCAGGACGATCAGCCGTGAGAAGGAACAGATCGTCTGGCCTTCCAAAGAGAACATGGGGCAATATCTCTCCGTCAGATATTCCATGCCGGTCTGGCTGGTACATATGTGGTCCCAACGGTATGATGAGGAAACCGTGGAAAAGATGCTGGCAGAGTTTCAAAGACCCTCGGCGCTTACTATCCGGTTGAAGGAGACACTGCCGAAGTGGCAGCAGGAGCAGTGGAAAGAAAAGGCAGCCCTGCAGGGATGCCGTGTCAGTGAGCATCCGTATCTGCCTTATGCTTACCGGCTGGAACATGTAGATGGTGTCGCAAGGATCTACGGGTATGAAGAAGGGATGTTCGCTATACAGGATATCAGTTCCATGCTGGCAGTGGAGCTTGCCGGTATCCGTGATGGAGACTTGGTCATTGACGTCTGCGCCGCGCCGGGCGGCAAGGCGATGCATGCGGCGGAGAAAACAGGCATCAACGGCGTGGTGGATGCCAGAGATATTTCAGAATATAAATTGGGATTGATCAGGGAAAATGCGATGCGTCTGCATCCTGACATGCTGGAAAAGGACAGGATAAAAATCCGGATATGGGATGCCGCGGTCTTGGATGAGTCGATGCTTGGAAAGGCGGATGTGGTGCTTGCCGATCTTCCCTGTTCCGGGCTTGGCGTAATCGGACATAAGGCGGATATCCGCTATCGTGTGACAGAAGAACAGATTAAAGATCTGGCTGCGCTGCAGAGACAGATCCTGGGGACGGTCTGCCGTTATCTGAAGCCGGGCGGCATACTGCTGTATAGTACCTGTACGATCAGTGAAGAGGAAAATGAAAAAAATGCGGCGTGGATCTTGGAACATCTGCCTATGGAGGCTGTGCCGCTGGAGACTATACCGCTGGAGACTAAGCTGCGCAGTCAGCTTCAGCTGCTTCCGGGTATCCACCAAAGCGACGGCTTTTTCATAGCAAAATTCAGAAGAAAGCAGGACGGGTGTTGAAGGATATCAAATCTTTTGACTTGGAAGAGTTAAAGAAAGAAATCAGGGTATTGGGCGAGAAGGAATTTCGTGCCACACAGCTTTATGAATGGATGCATAAGAAGTTAGCCGTTTCCTATGAGGAGATGACCAATCTGCCGGGAGCATTCCGGGAAAGGCTGGATCAGGAATATTCTTATGCCTCGCTTCATATAGTGAGAGAACAGATTTCCAAGCAGGACGGCACAAGAAAATATCTGTTTCAGCTTGCGGACGGTAATCTGATTGAGACGGTGCTGATGAAATACCATCATGGCAATTCGGTCTGTATCTCTTCTCAGGTGGGCTGCAGGATGGGATGCAGATTCTGCGCGTCAACGCTGGACGGACTGGAACGCTCCCTGACAGCATCTGAGATGCTGGAACAGATCTATGAGATCACCCGCCATATCGGAGAAAGAATATCCAATGTGGTCGTGATGGGGATGGGCGAGCCGCTGGATAACTATGATAATCTGTTAAAGTTTCTTAGAATGATCAGTGATGAGAATGGTCTGAATATCAGCCAGAGAAATCTTACGGTCTCTACCTGCGGTCTTGTTCAGGGGATGCGGAGGCTGGCGGATGAAAAGCTGCAGATAACCCTGGCACTGTCGCTTCATGCGGTCACTGATGAGAAACGCCGGGAGATTATGCCGGTGGCAAACAGCTACAGCATAGCAGATCTGATGGACGCATGCGCCTATTATTTTGAGCAGACAGGAAGAAGGATCACCTTTGAATACTCGTTGATCGGCGGTGTCAATGACAGCAAAGAAGAAGCGGATGCCCTTGCGGGGCTGGCTCGGCCTCTTCACGCCCATGTGAATCTGATCCCCGTAAATCCTGTCAAAGAGCGGAAATATCGTTCTTCCGGGCGCGCATCTGTGGAGAACTTTAAAAACAGGCTTGAAAAAAGAAAGATCAATGTCACCATAAGAAGGGAAATGGGCCGTGACATTGACGGCGCGTGCGGGCAGCTTAGAAGAAGGGAATTGAATGAGTGATAAAAGATGAGCAGGAAAAGAAATCCAATAAAGGCGTCTGGGGAAGCTGTCTGATCACGCTGATCGTTCTGGCGGTTATTGCAGGCTTCATAATTTCGTTGGTGACGCATATTTATTGGCTTACCGTAATGATTGCGGGATGTTTTCTTTTGGCTCTGGACAGCATATTATTGATTGGGGAGTTTGAAAAGCAGCGAAAAAGAAATTTTATTTTTCCGCTTATCATCTTTGCTGCCGGTATATGCGCGGTTATATGCGGAATAATGTTGAAAATTGACCCTGATGGTTTCAAAGCTTTTGCCTTAAAGTATACACCTTTTGCGGTTTTACTTTTGTTTTTCTTTTCGGGAATTGGGATCATTTTGTCCGCGCTTACCGAACCTATACGGAAACGCCGTTACTGCACCGAAAAGGTAACAGGAGTCTGCGTTGATTTACAGGTGAGCTTAACAGCGTCACATGGCCGTCGGAGATCACGTGTTCCCATTTATGAATTTTACCATGCAGGTGAGACACATCGTATCGCGGAAAATACGTATTCCAATTTTGCCAATCCGCAGATTGGCGAGGAACGTGAAATATATGTGGATGCGGAATCCCTTGACGAGATTTATGAACCGATACGTTCCCGCCGGATTGGCAGAATGTATTGCGGACTCGGTATCTGTTTTGCTGCAATGGCATTATTGGGCTTGGTAATGGTGTATGTTGTACAGTATTGATAATGCGAAAAAAATAACGGGGCAATATATATAAGGCAATTAATACAGAAATTAAATTATATAGCTTTTACCGGAAATATACAGACATACGATAGAAACAGAATGAATAAGGATATGCACAAAAGATATGTGTCTTGTCCTTTTCTTTTTAATATGGTAGAATACTCTAAGATTTAGTAGAAGGCAGCAGGCAGGATCATGCAGGTACATTCATATTCTATTACGGATATTGGAAAACAACGACAACAGAATCAGGATTATGTGTTTACTTCGGAAGTTCCCATGGGCCCTTTCTCGAATCTCTTTGTTGTGGCGGACGGCATGGGAGGGCACAAAGCAGGAGAGTATGCTTCCAAATGTACGGTAGAGACGCTCATAGAGGATATCAACGCATATCAGGGACCTGCGGTGATTAGGGCGCTTACGGAGGCTATACAGCATGCCAATGCAAAGATCCGGCAGGTGGCGGCCAGCGACAGCAACTATCAGGGGATGGGCACGACGCTTGTGGCGGCGACTTATCAGGATGATATTTTGTATGTGGGCAATGTCGGAGACAGCAGGCTGTATATCATAGGCGACGGCATCCGTCAGATCACGACGGATCATTCGCTGGTGGAGGAGATGGTCCGGATGGGAGGATTAGAGCGGAGCCGGGCAAGAACGCATCCCGATAAGAATATCATCACCAGAGCAATCGGAGTTGTGGATGTTGTAGATGTTGATTTCTTTGAAGTCGAGGATTTAAAGGAAGGGGACATTATCCTGATGTGTTCCGACGGATTGTCCAACATGCTGGAGGATGATGAGATCGAAAAGATCGTGAACGCAAGAGGAACGCTGGAGGAGAAAGCAGATCAATTAGTAGCGGCAGCAAACCGCAATGGCGGTAAGGATAATATCGCAGTTATCCTGATTGAAATGTTGTCAGATGAGGTGATACATGATTAAAGTAGGAATGATGATTGCAGATCGGTATGAGATCCTTGAAAAGATCGGAACAGGCGGCATGAGTGATGTGTATCGTGCAAAAGATCATAAACTTAACCGATATGTTGCAGTCAAGGCATTAAAACAGGAGTTTGGGGAAAATAGGGATTTTGTCTCTAAGTTCCGTGTGGAAGCGCAAGCGGCGGCAGGACTGATGCATCCCAATATT
>DLOQ01000189.1:5544-15724 GCA_002479655.1 Lachnospiraceae bacterium UBA7480 | reverse complement strand
GACTCCATCCCAAACCTTGTGTAAACCTCCGAAGTAGTGTATAATAAAAGAGACACTACAACGGAGGTAAAAATCATGGTAAGAAGACGAAAAAGAGGAAGAAGCGAGGAAGAACAGGCAAGACGCGACCTGATCGGAGAGATGTTAAGATCGGCAAACGTACAGAGCATGGATGACATCCAGCAGCTGTTCAAGGACACGATCGCCGAGTTCATGGAGCATAGTCTCGAATCCGAGCTTGACGAGGAACTGGGCTACGAGCCTTATGATTATAAAAACAAGGACACCGACAACAGCCGCAATGGGCACAGCAAGAAGACGCTCAGGACCAGCATGGGTAAGGTCGAGGTAGATATCCCCCGCGACAGGAACGGAGAGTTCGAGCCTAAGATACTGCCTAAAAATCAGACAAGCATATCACAGGACATGGAAAGTAAGATCATATCGATGTATGCGAAAGGTATGTCCACCTCGGATATTGAGGCGCATATACGCGATATATACGGTCTGAGCGTGTCGGATTCCACCGTCAGCCGAATAACCGACAAGATACTTCCCGAGGCAAAGGAATGGCAGCAGCGACCGCTGGAGAGCGTATACGCGGTGGTATTTCTTGATGCTATCCATTACCATGTTCGCAGCGAAGGTCAAATCATCAAGAAGGCTGTCTACATAGCCATCGGCATCGGTCTTGACGGTAAGAAAGATGTTCTCGGGATGTGGGTCGGCGAGAACGAAAGTGCAAAGTTCTGGGCGAATGTTCTCAACAGCATGAAAAATCGCGGCGTTGAAGATATTCTCATCGCCTGCACCGACAATCTGACAGGCTTTTCTCAGGCAATAAATGCGGTGTTTCCGCAGACCGACATTCAGAACTGCATTATTCATCAGCTTAGAAATTCAAGCAAATATGTGTCCTACAAGGATCTGAAAGAGCTTATGGCGGATCTGAAGCGTGTATATGCTGCTGTAGACGAGCCTTCCGCTCACGATGCCCTTGATGATTTTGCAGCAAAATGGGACAGCAAATATCCTAAGATCTCGAAGTCTTGGTATGAAAATTGGGCGAATCTGAGCACATATTTCAAGTTCCCGCAGGAGCTGAGGAAGCTGATCTATACGACCAACGCCATTGAGGGCTTCAACCGTCAGCTCAAGAAAGTCACCAAAGCGAAGTCCGTATTCCCCACTGATGACAGCCTTTTCAAAATGCTGTATCTGGCTATGAAAGACATTACGAAAAAGTGGACAGGACGCAGGCAGGATTGGAGCAAGATCTATGCTCAGCTTGTGATCTTCTATGGTGACAGGATTCCCGAATGATCATTACATCTTGACAACAGAATAGCATTGTGTTAATATGCAGATAAGACCGACGGATTTCCCATCGGTCTCGTCATAGAAATTTTGCTCTTTTATTTTACGCGCTATTTGGTGGTTACACAAAATTTGGGACGGTGTCACATTATACCACAAACACTACATTATTTCAAGAGAATATATCAAAAAGGAGTGGCTAATAGCGTTGTTAAAGAAAATCAACAACAGAGAAAGGCAATTCACCATTTTTCTTACGCTGACGATATTTATATTTAGCTAAGCCAAAACGATTATAAGCATCAATAAATACAGCAACAACAGCATAAAGTGTTTCAATTTTTCGTGCAAAACATCTTCTTCGCCTTGCGAGGAGTGGGATATAATGTCGTAAATCAGCGTTTATACTTTCAACGTTGTGGGTATCTTTTTTATCTCGTACATTGCGAATGTGCTTGCCGGGATAAACAACATCAATGTATCCAAAATATCCATCAGTGTAATAAAAATCTGCTTCGGGTGAACTGTCAACAATTTTTTGTATTCGTTCACGAGATTTATCAGATGCAACATCAAAGCCGACTATCAAACGTGGATTTCGGCTTATCATCGTTATTAAATAAACATTTTCACGAGTTTCGGAAGTTCCTTTTCTGCCTACAAACCAATAAAGTTCATCTAACTCACGTTCAGACGGCAAGTTTTCAACATCAGTGCTTAGTTTTTTTTATCCAGTTATAGACATTAGCTTTATTCATACCTAAAACCTTGCCAACACCTCGTCCGCTTACTCCTGAATAATACATTTTCATTGCAAGTTCCTTCGTTTCATCAGGATATTCATGCTTTTTAGGATTAAGCGTATACCTTGTACCACACTCTTTGCACCTGCACCTTTGGGTTCCTGATCTGTTATATCCTATCTTGACTTGATTCTCTTGTTTCTTGCAATTCGGACATATCTTTCCTTCTTCTATCGTTGCTTTTCTCAATTTTCTCAGCTCCTTATGGCTTTTCCTTTATTATACCATAATATTCGCCATATGTCCACTCCTTAACTATTTCGGCAATTTCACAAAGCCGAATCCTCAGGACAAAAAAATTCAAAAAAACTATTGATTTTTACAAGAACCGGTGGTATCCTTTATTGCAAATTAAGCATATGCTTAATGAAGTAATAAGGGAGAGGAGAGAGGTTATGAAAAAGTTATTGAGTATGATTTTGATTGCAGCTATGTCCTTAAGTCTTTTGACAGGATGTGGCGGCAATGACGGCAGCGTTGACGGCGCTGAAACAGGCACCGGCAGCGTTGACGGCAGTACGTCAGATGCAGGTACGTCAGATGCAGGTACATCAGATGCCGGCAGTGCATCAAATGCCGGCGGTTCGTCAGAGGTATGGAAGATCGGCGGTATCGGACCGACTACCGGCGGTGCATCCGTGTATGGTATTGCCGTACAGAACGGTATTCAGATCGCGGTTGACGAGATCAATGCGGCAGGCGGTATCAACGGTGTGCAGATCGAGTACAAGTTCGAGGATGATGAGCATAATGAGGAAAAGGGAGTTAATGCTTACAATGCGTTAAAGGATTGGGGCATGAATATCCTGATCGGTAATGTTACAAGCGCGCCTTGTGTAGCAGTTGCGGCAGAGACGGCTAAAGATAATATGTATCAGTTGACACCGTCAGCTTCTTCACCGGATTGCGCTAAAAACGCTAATGTATTCCAGGTATGTTTCTCAGATCCTAACCAGGGAATAGGTTCCGCGCAGTATATTGGTGGAAATGCACTGGCTTCCAAGATCGCGGTTATCTACAATAGTTCGGATGTATATTCCAGTGGTATTTATGAGAGATTTAAATCCGAAGCGGCCAATCAGCCATTTGAGATCGTTGCGGAGACATCCTTTACAGATGACAGCAACAGTGACTTTACGGTACAGCTTCAGCAGGCAAAGGATGCGGGCGCTGAACTGGTATTTCTTCCGATCTATGCTAAGGAAGCGGCGTTGATCCTGACACAGGCTGATGCGATGGGTTATCAACCGATGTTCTTTGGATGTGATGGTCTTGACGGTGTGCTTGCTATTGAAGGCTTTAATACGGATCTTGCAGAAGGCGTTGTATTATTGACACCGTTCGTTGCGGATGCGGAGGATGAGAAGACACAGGCATTTGTATCAACATATGTGGAGCGCTATGGAGAGATCCCTAATCAGTTCGCGGCAGACGCTTATGACGCGGTTTATGTCATTAAGGCAGCGATCGAACAGAGCGGCGCAACACCGGCGGACGGTGTATCCGGTATTTGTGATAAACTTTCAGCTGCTATGACACAGATCACGATCGATGGTCTGACAGGAAGCGGTATGACATGGGTAGAAACCGGTGAAGTTTCCAAAGATCCCAGAGCTATGGTTATCGAAAATGGTGTATATACCAACTTTCAGTAATTGATGCATGAGTTAAGGGGGATGCTTCACGGCACCCCCCTTTATCTCATTTATGGAAAGGCATGGTTAATAGTATGAGTTTTATTTCGTATGTAATCAGTGGAATAAGTTTGGGAAGCGTGTATGCCATCATTGCGCTTGGATATTCCATGGTATATGGCATTGCTAAGATGCTTAATTTTGCGCATGGCGATGTTATCATGGTGGGGGGATTTGTTGTCTATTCCCTGACAAGCAGCATGGGAATGCCGCCGATCGCTGCGGTGATCTGTTCCATGATCTTCTGCACGGTTTTGGGCGTTGCTATTGAGAGGATCGCTTATCGTCCGCTTAGGAATGCGGCATCTTCTCTTGCCGTACTGATCACGGCTATCGGCATCAGCTATTTTCTGCAAAATGTTGCACTGATCATATACGGTTCCTCGCCAAAGATATTTTCATCGGTGGTAAAGATTCCGTCATTGAAGCTTGCAGATGGGGCATTGACCATATCGGGTGAAACGATCGTGACGATCGCGGCATGTATCGTTATCATGGTCGGTCTGACGTTATTTATTAACAAGACGAAGGCAGGGCAGGCGATGCTGGCGGTATCTGAGGACAGGGGCGCGGCTTCGCTGATGGGTATCAATGTAAATGGCACGATTGCGCTTACCTTTGCGATCGGTTCCGCGTTGGCGGCAGTTGCGGGCGTGCTTCTTTGCTCCGCTTATCCGTCATTATCTCCTTATACCGCNNGGCGCGGCTTACGTTTATATCAAGCCCACCACCGGTTCAATGCCCGGTATCAAAGCGTTTGTGGCGGCGGTATTCGGTGGTATCGGCTCGATTCCGGGAGCGTTGATCGGCGGTATCCTGCTGGTGTTGATCGAGGCGCTTAGTAAGGCATATATTTCTTTCCAGCTTTCGGATGCCATTGTATTTGCGGCGTTGATCATTGTGCTGCTGGTAAGACCTACCGGTATCTTAGGCAGGCAGATACAGGAGAAAGTATGATCGGATCCATCACCGACGGCTAAGAAGCTTGTTGAAATATAGTTGAGGATATAGTGAAGAAAGGGGCATATCTGGGGATATGGAAGATGCAAAAAAGAAAAAGATGACTGCATATACAAAGCAGATGATCATTACTTATGGTATGGTCATTGCCGTATATATCATATGTGAGATCTGCATGCATACGGGTCATATGTCCAATCAGATGAAAGGACTTTTAGTGCCGCTCTGCTATTATGCCATTATGGCTGTATCGCTCAATCTTACGGTCGGCATTTTGGGCGAATTGAGCTTAGGGCATGCGGGATTTTCCTGTATCGGCGTGTTTGTCGGCGCGGTATTTTCTATCTGTATGAAGGATGTGATCACGGTATCATATCTTCGGTTTTTCCTTGCGATCCTGCTTGGCGCATTGGCGGCGGGAGTGATCGGATTTTTGATCGGTATCCCGGTGCTTCGGCTACGGGGAGATTATCTGGCGATCGTTACGCTGGCATTTTGTGAAATCATAAAAAATGTTGTAAATATCATCTATCTTGGAAAGGATTCCAATGGTCTGCATTTTTCTACCAAAGATATGATGTCGCTGGGCATGGAAGAAGGCGCGGTAGAGATCGTCAAGGGACCGCAGGGAATCAGTGGTATGCCTTCTGACGCCAATTTTACGATAGGCATCCTGCTGCTTCTGATTACGCTGTTTGTGGTATTGAACCTGATTCATTCCAGAGACGGAAGAGCGATCATGGCGATACGTGATAATCTGATCGCTGCGGAATCCGTCGGCATCAATATTACAAAATATAAGCTGATGGCATTTTCGATTTCAGCGGCGCTTGCCGGTGCGGCGGGCGTGTTGTATGCGCACAATTTTTCGATCGTCAAGGCAACTACCAACAACTTTGGTTATAATATGTCGATCATGATCCTTGTATTTGTGGTGCTTGGCGGAATCGGCAATATCCGCGGTTCTATCATTGCGGCAGTCATCCTGACGCTGGTGCCGGAGCTGCTGAGAGGATTGCAGCAATACAGGCTTTTGATCTATTCGGTCGTGCTGATCGGTATGATGCTGCTTAACTGGAGCCCGAAAGCGATTGAATGGAAGGAAGGCATTGTTACAAAGCTGAAGAGGGGACGGAACAAACAGGTGGAAAAGCAGGCAGACTGATATCATGAGTGTTTCAGAGGATACAGAAAGGTCTGCGGGCGTTGAGGCTTTGCTGATATAGCTGAGAGAAAGGCATGGATACGATATGGCAATGTTAGAGGTTACCAATTTAAGCATATCCTTTGGCGGGTTGAGAGCGGTGGATGATTTTAATGTTTCCATTGAGGAAGGCGCGCTGTACGGGCTGATCGGGCCGAACGGCGCGGGAAAGACAACGGTCTTTAACCTGCTTACCGGTGTATATAAACCTAGTGAAGGTCATATCATTCTGGATGGTAAGGATATCACCGGAAAGAAGACCATAGAGATCAATAAGGAAGGAATCGCAAGAACCTTCCAGAATATCCGGTTGTTTAAGGAACTGACCGTACAGGAAAATGTTATGGTCGGTCTGCATAATGAGATCACATATCCTACTATAGCAGGCATTTTGAAGCTGCCTTCTTATCGCAGGGCGGAAAAGGAAATGAGGGAGAAATCCATAGAACTGTTAAAGGTATTTGATCTCGATCAGGAAGCGGATACCTTGGCAAGCAACCTTCCATACGGTAAGCAGCGTAAATTGGAGATCGCAAGAGCTCTTGCCACCAATCCCAAGCTTTTGCTTTTGGATGAACCGGCAGCAGGAATGAATCCTAATGAAACGCTGGAATTGATGAATACGATACAGTTTGTTCGGGATCAGTTTAAGATGACGATTCTTTTGATCGAGCATGATATGAAACTGGTATCCGGAATCTGTTCAAAGCTGACTGTGCTTAATTTCGGACAGGTATTGTGTCAGGGAGACACGGAAGAAGTGCTGAATAATCCGGAAGTTGTGAAAGCGTATCTGGGCGAGTGAAATATGTAAATTAAAAGAATGGGACACGAAGCGCAAGCGTGCCTGCGATGAATTGTCAATGCTGCGCAATAGAAAAAAGTGTGGTAAGAGTTACGCAATTACCTGATATGAATAGAACAATGAGAGGTAACAAACAATATGGCAATGCTGGAAGTTAAGGATCTACAAGTGTATTACGGCTTGATCCAAGCGATCAAGGGTGTTTCCTTTGAGGTAAATCAGGGAGAAGTCATTGCATTGATCGGGGCCAATGGCGCAGGCAAGACAACGATCCTTCATACGATCACCGGCTTGATCCAGCCCAAAGCGGGATCGGTCATCTTTGAGGGAACGGATATTACAAAGGTTCCCGGTCATAAGATCGTTTCCATGGGGATGGCGCATGTGCCGGAGGGCAGAAGGGTATTTGCCAATCTGTCCGTATATCAGAATCTGAAGATGGGCGCGTATATCCAGAAGGATAAAAAAGTGATTGATGAGACGCTGGAGATGATCTATAAGCATTTCCCGCGGCTGGAGGAAAGAAAAAACCAGCTTGCCGGAACACTTAGCGGCGGAGAACAGCAGATGCTCGCCATGGGTCGCGCTTTGATGAGTTCCCCGAAGATGATCCTGATGGATGAGCCGTCCATGGGACTGTCACCGCTGCTGGTAAAGGAAGTTTTCTCTATTATAGAATACTGCCATGAAAGCGGTATCACGATCCTTTTGGTAGAGCAGAATGCAAAGATGGCGCTTGGCATAGCGGACAGGGCGTATGTGTTGGAGACCGGCAATATCACGATGTCCGGAAAAGCATCTGAAATGCTGGAGAATGAAGATGTCAAAAAAGCATATCTGGGCGTATGATGCAATAAAAACAGGGACCGGAACACGATCCCTGTTTTTTGATACAAAGATATTGTGCTGAAATAAAAATCTCTATTTGACGATAAAAAGTTTGTCGCCCGGATGGATCACATCACTGGTAAGATTGTTCTGTTCCATGATGGAAGCTACCGTGACATAGTACTGCTGGCCGATCTTCCACAGGCTGTCGCCTTCCTTGACAAAATAAACGATGACACTTGGCAGGGCATTTAATTTCAGCGGATCGATCTCATTCATCTCAATATCTGTTATGAGGTTGCAGCTGGCGGTCTCATAAACAAATGTCTTGAAAGAGAGAGTGGCGCGGATCTCCAGTTCTGTTCCGTTGACCATATTGATATTCAGCTGGTCAAGACAACTGTCTTGGCAGTTGTCGATCGAAAAGACGGAATCTGCTGTGATCTGCGGCGCTTCGATCACATAGGAGAACGGAATATCCTTTGTAAAGGAAGCATATGGCGCTGCGTCTTCCTGAGTGATGTATAAGATCTGTACCTGCAGGACGCCGCACATTTCGATGCCGTTTTCTACGACCTTCGGCTCGTCAAGTTTTAAAAATCCATTAGAGTGGCATAGCTGCATTACGGCAGGGGCATCTTCGGCAAGGGATACCTTTTCATTAAGGGTATGCTGGCTGGAATTATTGACGCACAGGCGCATGGTTTTTGCTTCTTTTGTAACAGCATGATAATCATGCTGTGTGCCATAGATGCTGCACAGTACCGGCAGCGTTGTCTCGGTAAACAGCCGGATGGACAGATCCAGAACCATATCAATGCCGATGATCCGTTCTTCGCCGTCAAAGTCAGGGCGTACTTCTGCTTCTGAGTGGCTGACGTGGTAAGAAATCCTTGGGATCATGGAGGCAGTGCTGTTATTACATTCCAGAGTACACTGGTATGGAATAACGGTTTCATAAAAACGGATGGGGGCGTCCTCGCCTTCTCCGATATAAAGCAGGAATACGGATATATTGGATTTGATTTGCAAGGTATCTTCCGCCGGTTTGATATCCACCTCGCCTAAGCTGATCCTTTTCCATAAAGTCTGCGCGATGTTGGGATAGCTTTTCGGCAGCTCGATCTCTTCTTTGATCCTGCAGATATCTTTCTTTAATACGGAAAGCTCCAATAATTCACGGTTTTCCTTATGTGTTTCAATGATCTCGTCAGTTTCCAGATCGGAAGTGATCTCTTCATCATAAAGCTCCGTCTTTACTGCGGAAAGATGAAGCAGCGCATGAAGATTTAATTTGCGGGAGTTAATGATTGTGACTTCAAAGTCTTCCAGAGCAGCAGACGCATTGACGCTGTCATTATTCTGAAGACCATCCATAAACAGCTGTTCTTCTAAAATGATGCTGCCGGTCAGTGAGGACAGTCCCGCCGGCTGGGTATCTGTCTTATAAAGGATGCAGTAATTCAGTTTTCCTTTGAAGACGATATGATTATCCAGAACGCGGATCTCATCCTGTATGATGTCGCTTTTGTTTAACAGAACTTTATAAATATCAGCCTTCTGATCGGGAATGATCAGATCCTCCTCTATCACAAATTGAGAAGACGCCTTAGGATATTCTCTTTCCATATGTACGGTTTGCTTGATTAAATCCATAAAAAACCTCCCATGCTATACAATGTAATCCGTTGTGTATTCGTTACATTATATGCATGGGAGGATATGATTATGTTGAATTCTTGAAAGAACTTACAGGCTGCGTCTTATACCTGTGATTCCGTTATTTTGGATGCTGAATCAGAATTCTCTTTCTTATAATTATCAAATTTATCAATTACAGCATCGTAAGTCCGTTTGCTGATATCAGGAAGAGCATCGCCCCAAGCTTTCTCCGCCTTTTTATATCCCTTTAAGAATGCATCACGCATTTCTTCCATCTTATCCGGATCACCGCCGGAAAGTGCCATTGCAAAATCGAAGATCCGGCTGGAGGTCTGGTCAACGCCCCAGTAACCGTCATCTGCAATATCTTTCTGAGCCTGAGCCTTTGTTGCAGCATCAACTTCAAGTGATTCATATAATCCCTTAAGACCATTGGCTTTGTTGTATGTTTTGCCCTGCTTTGTCATCAACTGCTCTACAATGCTCTGCAGCTGCTGCGCGCGCTGATTAGCGTCCTCTTTTAACTTTGCAATCAAAGCGGGATCAGCCTTATATGTTTTCTTTGTGGAAGCGCTTGTTTTTGCTGCATCCTTACTTGCTTCATAAACTGCTCCGACGTCCTCTTTTGCAGATGTTGCAGTATCCGCAGCTGTCTTTTCCGCAGCTTTTGTCTCATTTGACTGACTGTAACTTGTGTATCCGCTGTAATTTGATGATACACCATCCGTAACTCCATTTACGCTCATAGTTTTATCCTCCTTGAATTGAGATTATTTTATGACAGTTTTCTTAATGGTACTCTGCCTTATCAGTTATATCGGATGTACTTAACAAAAACTTTATAGCAAATTGAAAATTTTTTTAAAAATTATTTTACCTGTGCGATTGGAGACTCCAGAGGGCGTCC
>DLOQ01000189.1:0-5521 GCA_002479655.1 Lachnospiraceae bacterium UBA7480 | reverse complement strand
GCCATCGCAGATGATTTCCTGACCGCAGATGATCTTGGGATTGCGTTTGCGCAGTTCCAGCATGATTTCTGTGCAAAGAGCGGCTTTTTTATGGGTTTCTGTAACCAGGCCAAGCGACAAGGCTTCTTTGTCCTGTGTTGTCAGACATTTCATGGTCCAGAAATCCGTACTATCAGAGAATGCGACCGCAATGATGTCCTCCAGCCGCCGGACATAAGGCTCTATGCCGTTCATAACCATATAATTCTGCGTCAGAAAGCAGGCAGCATAATCGTATATTGCAGCATTGGGAGATTTGCAGATAACAAGCGTAACAGACGGATCGGAAAGTTCACGATCGATCTGCTGCAGTTCTCCTTCTGAAAAGCCGGTGGTTTCCTGATAATAAGAAAGCCAGTTGGAATCCCGTTTGCGTTTTAGTATGATTCCGAGTACAAGCAGCAAAATTCCGGGCGCCAACACAATGTACGGGAATAAGGCGGTAACATCTGCTCTCATGCCGAAGATCGTAATGGGGAGCGTAAATACCAAAAGAACAATTGCTCCGGCAATCAGACCTTTCCCGCCGCCTTTGTCGATGCGTATGGCTTTTAATATGCTTCCGTCTCCTTTTTTCATGTGTTTTTGATAAATCTTGTGTTCTGCAGATGCAACCATGGGTTCCCTCCGTTCTGCCGCGCAGGCGGCATATAGTTTGATATATTTTAAAAATTATTTTGCAGGCTCCAAAGGGCGCCCTTCCTGGTATAATCGAAGAAGTTCTGCGCTATCACGTTCCAGTATGTAGTTTTTGCCATCGCAGATGATTTCCTGCCCGCAGACGATCTTGGGATTGCGTTTGCGCAGTTCCAGCATAATCTCTCTGCAAAGGGCGGCTTTTTTATCGGTATCGGTAAACAGGGCAAGTGACATGGCTTCTTTATCCTGCGTTGTTAAACATTTCATGGTCCAGAAATCCGTACTATCAGAGTATGCAACTGCAATAATGTCTTCCAGCCGCTTGACATATTGTTCCATACCGTTCATAACCATATAATTCTGCGTGAGAAAACAGGCAATAAAATCATCTGCTGAGGAAGTGGGCTTCTGGCAAATGACAAGCGTTACGGACGGATCGGAAAGTTCACGGACAATCTTCTGCAGTTCTCCCTCGGAAAAGCCTGTGGATTTCTGATAATAAGAGAGCCAGTCGGAATTACGTCTACACTTTAGTACGATTCCAAGTATAAGTAGTAAAATTCCGGGCGCAAACGCAATGTATGTGGAAATGTGGGCAGGATCCGCGATTAAAACGCGGAGCGTAAGGGGCAGCATAAAAACCAAATAGATGATAGCCATGGTGATCAGGATTTTCCAGCCCCTTGTGTCAATGCGTAAGGCTTTTAAAATGTTTCCGTTTCCTGTCTTCATGTGTCTTTGATAAATTTTGTGATCTGTAGATGCAACCAAAGTTCTCCTCCGTTCTGCCACGCAGGCGGCATATGTATTATTCTATTTTTCTTTATTTATAACAATGCCGTATTTTATTTATGACGTTTTACGGCGGCGATAGCGGATCAATAAAATGACACCGATAATAACGCCTGATAGACCAACTACAAGAGTCTCCAATAGGACGCCGGGCCGCTTAATCGCCTGCAGGGTATAATTATCCGTTCTGCTGCATAGGTATTCGGCGTTCACGTTTATTATGTTGGAGCCGTCATTGACTGCGAAGCTTTGCCCGCGTATACTGAGGTAAGAGGCTGCTCCAGAAGGCAGATAGCTCAGATCTCTCATCACAAAATAACCGCTTACCGGAAGATTATATTCCACTTTTAGGAGAGAGTCAAATAGCCTGATCTGTTCCGCCAGAGATTCGTTCCTGCCCGGCGTAAGGAGGATGATCCACTCTTTTTGGTTACAATCGGCAAATCTTGCAATACAGTATATGCTGTCATCATCCGTACCCGTTTTGGCATCTAAGATTTCAAGCTTTTCAAAATAATAGACTTTTTGAGAATCATGAAGTCCTCCGAATTCGATCTGATCCCCTTGGATCTCATGCGCGTTGCCCGCATGGAATGGAAGGATATATAAAAAAAGCAGTAACAGACATGTTCCGGAAATAAGGCAGACTTTTCCGCTGTAAATCTTCTCGCTCCAGGTTCTGCTGCGGGAAAGGTTCTTTTTATATTCTTCGTAACTGTTTCCGTCTATATGTTCCATATCTTCCATAAATAAGCTCATTCCTTCTATAAAATATAATAAAGATTATCAAAATAGTGTTGTAGAAGTTGAAAAGACACTTTATACTATATTATATGTCATGCACCTGATTATGGCAAGCGGTATCTTGTATACGCTGCGGACGGCGGTATCGTATCATGTGTGCGCCGCAAAGACGTAAATAAGGAGAGATCTTATGGAAGCAAATGTGACGGTAAAGGGATATGCGAAGATCAATTTGGGATTGGATGTGATTGGAAAACTGGAAAATGGTTATCACCAGCTCCGTTCCGTGATGCAGCAGATCGATCTTTATGATACGATTGAGCTGAGTCGTCTGTCTGAACAGATGGAGAATAAGGACAACGCTTCGCAGCTCAAGATCATCTTGACCTCAGACAGTGATGAAGTTCCTCTTGATCAAAACAACCTTGCATACAAGGCAGCGAAGCTGTTGATGGAGCATGACGGTATCGGTGAGGGCGTACATATCCATATTATAAAGCGGATCCCTGTTGCCGCGGGACTGGCCGGCGGAAGNNACGACGCGGCGGCAGTATTATTGGGGATGAATGAATTGTTCGGTTTGGGGCATAGTAAAGATGAACTTCGGGAATTGGGCGTAAAGCTGGGCGCGGATGTGCCATTCTGCATCATGGGCGGAAGCGCGCTGGCGGAAGGGATTGGAGAAAAATTGACACCGATCGAAACGATGCCAAAGATGTATATCGTCATTGCCAAGCCCTCGATCGGAGTATCCACCAAATATGTCTATGAAAACCTTCGGTTAGAACAGGTCACGCATCCTGATACGGAGCAGATCCTTGCTGCCATGCGGCGTAAAGATCTGGCAGGGATGACAAGACTTCTGGGCAATGTATTAGAGTCCGTGACCATAGAAAAATATCCGTTGATCCGTGAATTGAAGGAAGCAATGCTGGAAACGGGCGCGATCGGCTCCCTGATGAGCGGCAGCGGACCGACGGTGTTTGGTATCTATGATACGATGGAGAAAGCGGCGGAAGCTGAAAAGCAGATGCGGCAGAAATATCCGCAGGTATTTGTTCAGGCGGCGGGTATCATTCGTTAGTAATTTTGCCTGTGGTATGGAGGATGATAATGAATGAAAGATTTTTTACAGGTCACGGCAGATGAATATCTTCCTTTGCGTGATGTCGTTTTTAAGACGCTGCGCAAGGCGATCCTTCTGGGCGAATTGGAACCCGGCGAGCGTCTTCGTGAGGTTTGGCTGGCAGAACGGATGGGCGTCAGCAGGACACCGATCAGGGAAGCGATCCGGATGCTGGAGCTGGAAGGGCTTGTTGTGATGAAGCCGCGCTGCGGCGCTGAAGTCTCCCAGATCACAGCTAAGGGGCTGAAGGATGTTCTGGAAGTCAGGACGGCGTTGGAGGAGCTTGCAATTAAGCTTGCTTGCGACAGGATCAATGGAGAACAGTTAGAGCGTCTGAAAATGGCGATGGAGGAATTTGAGAAAGCTATCCGATCTAAAAAGGAAGTAAAGATAGCGGAGGCGGACGTAAGATTTCATGATATCATTGTGGAAGCAAGCGGCAATAACCGCTTGGTGCAGATGACATCCAATCTTTCAGAGCAGTTTTACCGTTACCGCTATGAGTATGTAAAGGATGCGGAAAGGCATGAAGAACTGATAGAAGAACACCGGCGGATGGTTGAGAGCGTTGCGCGCAAGGACAAGGAGAAAGCGGCCGAGATCGTGAGACTGCATATCGCCAATCAGGAGACAGCCATAGCGCGTAAGCTGCATCTTGAATAAAGAACGGATTTTTGCCCATACTCTATCTGACGGGTTGTGCCGGAACGTTTCAAAGTTTCCATATCGGAAACGCGAAACGGACAATTCCCGAATCATATGATAGAATAGGATGGGTGAGGAAATGTTGAATGATGAAAAAATGCCGGTATGGAATACGGAAAGCAAAAAATGCCGGCAGGTGATGTTGGCTAAATTGCTGCTGTCAGCGATGATTATTTTCGGATGGTTATTCCCGGATTTTATCTGGAACGGAGATACGGCTTCCGTGACAGACAGGGACGGCAATGACGTGACAGCCGAGATGTCAGGACAGGAGATCTATGAAGGCATCTACAAAGCGGAGGATATTACATTTACCATAAGCTGGCTGAATCAATAAAGCTTGGAAAGTGAGGAGTTGCAGTATGACGAAAGATATTTTGATCGCATTAAAAGGGATCCAGTTTGAAGGCGGCGGAAGCGGTTCGGAGGAAATGGAAGTTTTTACCCCCGGAGAATATTTTTTTAAAAAAGATACGCATTATCTTTTATATGAGGAGATGGACGAAAATAGAAACGAGACATCCAGCCGCATCAAGATCAAAAAAGATGTGGTCGAACTAACCAAAAAAGGCGAAGTTAATGTACATATGATCTTTGAAGTCGGAAAAAAGAATCTGACTAATTATCAGACTGCTTACGGGACGCTTGCAATGGGACTTTATACTGATGAGATCAGTGTTGAAGAAGAGAAGGACAGCCTGCGCTTAAAGATCAAGTATCAGCTGGAGATCAATTATATGCCGATGGCGGAATGTGAGATCATACTGGAAGCGGTTTCTAAAGAAAAAGGATCGGCGCTGTTCCGATCCTGATCCTGCTATACTTTGAGTTATTTTAGCTTTTATTTTACCGGCTTTGCACCGGCTTTTTCCTGCGCCTTTTCCATAGCGCGTTTGAAGAAGCCTTTTTTCTTTTCTTCTTTTTTGACCACAGTGCCGTGCACGCCCTTAACGCCGACGATGTAGATGCCGCTGATCTCTGCTTTGACTTCTTTCTTGACCGGAATAAGCTCAAAAATTTCTTCGTCGCAGAACATCGTCATGATCTGCGGACCGACCTTTACTTTTACCAGCGGAACTTTAAGGTTTTTGGACATTTTCGGGATCTGCTCGGTGATCGCGGCGGGAAGCGTCGCGTCTTTCAGCTTCATCCGTTTTTTATCAATGACCAGCAGGGAAACAGTCTGCTTATTGGCTTCCAGCAAAGATTTTTGCTCGTCCTGTTTTTTCTGCAGTTTTCTTCCTACAAAATAAAGAATGGTCAGTAAAACGGCTATTATGCCTACAATGATCAATATAATATAAAGTGGTCTCAATCCGGTCACCTCCTGCCTAACTATCCCATTGTAGCATTGTTTCTTTAAAAGTGCAATTAAAAAACTCTTTTATAATTATAATACTTTACAATTTGTGTTCTGCATGATACAATACTTAACAATAAAAACTAATTACATACAAGGAGCTTCCTGTATAATTC
>DLOQ01000139.1:7030-27758 GCA_002479655.1 Lachnospiraceae bacterium UBA7480 | reverse complement strand
ATTTTATTGAAAAAATAAGAATGGTTTTGTGAATATTGGTTTATCAGGAACTTAGTGGGAACACTTTTTTGAAAAGAAAAAAGTTTAATACGCGGCATATTTATGAGAGGAAAAAGTATGACGGAAAAGAATATGACAGGAAAAAATATGGAAGAAAAGAAACCGTGGAATCAGGGAATCTATTTATTTTTTATAGCGGTCATTGTGATCGGGACAACGATCAATCTGTCTGAGTTTCTCAGGCGTTCCGAACCGGAGGGAAGGATGCGCGGATTGCNNCTAGGTACGGTAGAGGATGCGGCGATCAATGCGTGGGGCGGATTCCAAAGGCTGCTGGGAAAACAGGCGGCATATGGTTCGACATTTTATGAGGATGTAACTCTTTTGGAGAATGGTTATGCCACAATGGCGGACCGCGATCCAAGCTATGCGGCGGCGGTGGAAGGCGCCGAGGGGGCTTATGCTCTGGCACGGGAGATCGGAGCGGAGTTTTTGTATGTACAGACGCCGGCAAAGCAGAGATATGAAGAAGAATTCCCGTCAGGCGTTATCAATTATTCTGTGAGCAAGCATGAAGGTGCGGTCAGCAGCTTAAGACAGGCGGGCATTCCGTTGATTGATATGTGGGAGGTTTTGGAACAGAGCGGAGAAGACTGGTATAATTATTTTTATCAGTCGGATCATCATTGGAGGAACAATGCAGCGTTTCTTGCATATCAGGAGATCTGCGGCTATATGGCGCAATGTGGCATGCCCATCCATCAGGAATATCTGGAAGAATCACAATATGAGAAGATCCTGTATGAAGATGTGTTTTTAGGCACCCATGCCAGAATGGCGGGAACGCTATATGCCGGACTGGATGATTATGAATTGTGGCTGCCCTTATTTGACACGAAATTTACGCTGGATGTGGCGTCTCAGGGGATCCATCTGGAAGGCAGCTTTGAGGATTGCTTTGTGCATTATGAGAATCTGGATCATCCCAGTTTTGATTATTATGCTTACTATGCGTATTTAAAAGAGGATTTTGACTGCTTCGAGATCGTCAATCAAAATAATCCCGAAGGGGCGCATGTGCTGATCGTCAGGGATTCCAGCGCAGTGCCGGTATCGGTATTTCTTGCAGAGCAGTGTTCTGAACTGGATATTCTGGATCTCCGGTATTCCGGCGATCAGGATATGATCTCGTATATCAGGGAGCAGCAGCCGGATTTGATCTTATATATCTTCGGACCGGGGTATCTTGGCAATGAGGGTGCGATGATACTAAGATAGGGTGATGATATGTCTATGTTGCGCAACGGGAGTATGCGAAAATAAAATTAGAAAAAATAATCCCCTTTCAGAATTGCGTACCTGTTAAAAACAGGCTATATTTGCACTAATAAATCGGGATTTGGAGGGGCGCTACTGTGGTGGAAAAAGATGATTGGCGTTTATTGAACGATGTTGAATATTTGAAAAAAGCAAATATCAATCCGACTGATGGTGAAGAAATTTGTAAACATGCCCTTCATTTGAAACGTTGTAAATTTTGCTTAGAACCAGTGCAGGATAATCTACATCAGTGGTGGTTTGTTCCTACCGACTTATCCTGTTGCATTTGTGAAGAATGTTATAACGATTTCAAAGATGAATTCGAATGGAGAAAACTTGATGGCTGGGATATTGAATGGTATATTAGATGTCCTAATTGTGGAGAAATTCTCGGTAAAACTTCATTATCTGAGGATTATGTGTATGAATGTTTAAAATGTCATATTTTGTACAGTTGGGATTTGAATGATGAATTAAAGTTAGATTGAACAATTCCGGTTTGTAGAGTAGTTAATAGGAACACTTNNTTTCCGAAAAGGGAGAAAAAATAAAGTTTCGCAGATGCCTAATAGTCAGATGATATTGTGAGGGGAATTCCGATGACGTCCGTAACTGCAAAGAAATTTCTCGTCAGATGTAAGAAATGGTTTTTATGGGGTGGAATCATTGTGGTGCTTTTATGCTTTTTCTGCTATGAAAACCACCATCTTGTTGTGACGGAATTTACATATGTCAATGAATCCGTTGAAAATTACCCGGACGGATATCGGATTGTACAGATTTCCGATCTGCATAACACGGCTTTTGGCAGAAATCAATGGGCGCTGGTTGACAGAATTACGGAATTGGCACCCGATATGGTTGTGATTACAGGAGATATCGTTGACTCGAATCATACGGACATAGATGTGGCGACAGATCTGGTTGGTCAGATAGTGGGATTGTGTCCTGTATATTACGTAACCGGAAACCATGAATANNGAACAGGCGGGCGCTGTTCTTCTGTTTAATGAAGCGGTTACCGTAAATGCTTCCGGCAAAACATTTGACCTGATTGGATTGGATGACAATAGTCTTACTGACGGTACGCTTAAGACACTCCTAAGTGAATGTAACAGCGAAACGCTGAATATCGTTCTTGCCCATGAGCCGCATTATATAGAAAAATACGCTGCGACAGATGCCGATCTGGTTTTATGCGGACATGCGCATGGAGGTCAGTTTATTTTACCGTTGATAGGACCGGTTGTTGCACCGGATCAGGGAATATTTCCCCAATATACGTCCGGGGCATATCGTATGGATGATATGACCATGTTTGTCAGCAGAGGGCTTGGTAACAGTATTATTCCGGTCAGATTGTTTAACTGTCCCGAAGTGGTATGTATTGATCTGGCGACAGGAAATTAACCGGTCCGGCATTGCCGATAAGGCGTACCTGTAGTATTTTGGCATATTTTTGACAGTCTCTGTAAAAAAGAATATAATAAATTCAATTGTGCAATAATCTTTGATAAGGAATCATTGTTATCATAAGATTATTATAAGAAAAGAGCGAAAAATAGAGAAAGGAAATCAAACACATGTTAAATGATAAGACGATCCTGATTACCGGAGGGACCGGTTCTTTTGGAAAAGCCTTTACCGGATATGTGCTGACCCATTATCAGCCGAAGAAGATCATTATCTATTCCAGAGACGAATTTAAACAGTTTATTATGCAGAATGAGTTTAAGGAATATAAGGATAAACTGCGTTTCTTTATTGGCGACGTCCGGGATGTGGAACGATTGAGGCGGGCGCTTAACGGGGTGGATTATGTGATTCATGCAGCAGCCCTAAAGCAGGTGCCGGCATGTGAGTACAATCCCAATGAAGCAATCAAGACCAATATTCATGGCGCGATGAATCTGATTGAGGCGGCGCTTGACTGTGATGTGAAGAAGGTGGTTGCGCTTTCTACAGACAAGGCAGTTAATCCGGTCAATCTGTATGGTGGTACAAAGCTGGTGTCTGATAAATTATTTATTGCCGCCAATGCCTATGCAGGCGCAAAGGATATTAATTTTTCCATCGTCAGGTATGGCAATGTGGCAGGAAGCCGGGGTTCGGTCATTCCCTTCTTTCAAAATATTATTAATAACGGCGGTNNTGCCGATCACGGATTACCGCATGACAAGATTCTGGATCTCCTTGACGCAGGGTGTGGAACTGGTGATCAAGGCGTTAGAGGAGGCAAAGGGCGGCGAGACTTTTATTTCCAAGATCCCTTCCTTTAAGGTCACGGATCTTGCGCAGGCGATGCTGCCGGGCTGTGAGATGCCGGAGGTCGGTATTCGTGAAGGGGAAAAGCTGCATGAGATCATGGTTACGGTAGAGGATTCCATGACAACCTATGAATACGACAAGCATTTTATCGTATATCCTCAGATGGTATGGAGCGAGCGCAGGAAACCGAATCCTTCCGGTAAGAAGGTGGAGGAAGGATTTTCTTACACTTCCGGCAATAATACGGAGTGGCTGAGCGTAGAACAGATTCGGGAATTGCTGAAAAATCTGGATTTGGAGAAATAGGTAATCCGGAAAAACTCAGACAGGATACACTTTGTGATCCGGTCGGGGGAAAGAAGGCATTGGGGAACATTGTATATAGATGATTATAAATCGAAAACCAGTCAGGGTTTTGAAAACAACCGAATATTAAAAATCAACAAACGGTTTATCGGCGATGGTTATCCTGCCTATTTGATCGCGGAGATGTCAGCGAATCATGCACAGGATAAGAACCGGGCGCTGGAGCTCATCCATGCGGCAAAAGAGGCGGGCGCCGACTGCGTCAAGATCCAGACCTATACTGCGGATACCATTACCCTGGACTGTAGAAATTCCTATTTTACTTTTGAAGGCGATGCATGGAAAGGGGAGAATCTCCATGATCTGTATGCCAAAGCATATACTCCGTGGGAATGGCAGCCGCAGTTAAAGGAAGAAGCAGATAAGATCGGGATAGATTTTTTCTCTACACCCTTTGATCCGACAGCGGTGGATTTTTTGGAGCAGATGAATGTGTCCTTTTATAAGATCGCTTCCTTTGAAGTCGTGGATATCCCTTTGATCAAAAAAACGGCGACAACCGGAAAACCGATCATCATGTCGGTAGGCATGGCAACGCTTCAGGAAATCGAAGAAGCGGTGGCTGCAGTACATTCCATGGGCAATGACCAGCTTGCTCTGTTAAAATGCAGCAGTTCTTATCCGGCGATCCCGGCACATATGAATCTGAAGACGATCCCGGATATGAAGGAAAGATTTCAGGTTCCCATCGGACTTTCGGATCATTCTATGGGAAGCGTTGCCGCAGTGACGGCAGTCGCTTTGGGAGCAAATATTATTGAGAAGCATTTCTGTCTTGGGAGAGAGATCGAGAACCCCGATTCCGCATTTTCCATGGAACCGGAAGAGTATCGAAGGATGGTGGAGGAGATCAGGCAGGCGGAAAGGGCGATGGGCACTGTCAGTTATGAGCTTTCGGCAGAGGAAGAAAGCAGCCGGAACACCAGAAAGTCCATCTTTGTTTCGGCTGATATTGCGAAAGGCGAGATCATAACGCCGGAGAATATCCGCGTGGTCAGACCGGCTTATGGCATGGCGCCGAAGTATTATGAAGAAGTGCTTGGCAGGCGGGCGAAAGAGGATATTGCGTTTGGTACGCCGCTTAGCTGGGAATTGTTGGAGACGGCGGACAGTTGATCGGTCTGGCGTATGTGTTATATAAGGGGAAGTTATAATCAGATGACTTTGTATATTAGGACAGAAGCCAATCGCATTACAGCGACCGGACATATGATGCGGTGTCTGGCGATTGCAGATGCGGCTGCTGAAAAAGGGATCCGTACAGTGTTTATTGTGGCGGAAGAAGGCTCGGAGAGATTTCCGCAGGAGCGGGGATATGAGACGATCTGTCTGGAACGCCGGTGGGATGATTTTACCGGGGAGATTCCGGTAATAGAGAGGCTGATTGCCGAACGAAACGTGGAGGTCATGCTGATCGACAGTTATTTTGTTTCTGCGGATTATATGAACGCCGTGACCAAAATGACAAGGACTGCATATATTGATGACCTGCATGCAGCGGTCTGGCCATGCTGCGTTCTCATTGATTATGCGGTCTATTATGATTTGTTTGATTATCAGAAGGAATATCCGGATATAACGCTTTTGTTGGGATGTAAATACGCGCCGCTTCGTAAGGAATTTTGGGATTTGCCGGCAAAGAAGATCAGGCAGGATGTGAAAAAGATATTGGTCGTGACCGGCGGGACGGACGAGTATCATTTTATGAAGCGGTTTGTTGAGGCACTTTTGTTGCAGCGGGAGAGCTTTGCCGGAGTGGAATTTACGCTGATCTGCGGGGCATTTAACAGCGAGATCGGGGAGATCAGAAAACTTTCCGCAGAATATTTGGCGGAAGCGGATCATTTAGGAGACGATGGGAAAAGCGTTTTAGATAACAGAACAGACAGGAAATCCGATGCCATGAAGATCAAGATATATCCTTCGCTGCCCACGTTAAAGGATGCAATGTTGGAAACGGATCTTCTGATCACGGCGGGCGGCACAACGCTTTATGAGATGGCGGCATGCGGCACGCCCGGAATCTGTTTTAGCATAGCGGATAATCAATTGGATAATGTCCGGGGGTTTGCCGGACGGGGATTGGTTTGGTATGCGGGAGATGTCAGAAAAGATTTTTCTTATATCCGGTTGATGGAGATGATGAATGAGCTGATAGGAGACTATACGGCAAGGGCTGCTGTTTCCGAAAAGCTGAGGGCTTTGGTAGATGGAAGGGGAGCGGAGAGGATCGTAGATGCAGTTATCCATTATCGTTCCGGTCTATAATATGACCGCGGATCAGAAATTGAATCAGTGTCTTGATTCCCTGCTGGCGCAGACGATCTCGGATTATGAGATCATTGCGGTAGACGATGCGTCCACAGATGATTCCCTGAGAGTGCTCAGGCAGTATGAGGAGAACTATCCGGGGCGTGTCAAAGTGATCGCCAGTGAAAAAAATCATCGGCAGGGGGGCGCGAAAAACCGCGGCATCAAGGCTGCACAGGGAGAATGGATCGGATTTATTGACAGTGATGACTGGATCGCTCCTGATATGTATGAAAAGCTTATAATCAAAGCGGAGCAGACGGGAGCCGATCTTGTTGGCTGCGATTATTCCCATGTGGATGGCTATACGATGCAGCCCGGAAAAGTCGTTGTCAATAATACAGCGGAACAGACAGGCGTATTGGATGCAGAGAGACATAAGAAGCTGTTACTTTGTCCCGGCAGTATGGTGGTCAAGATCTACCGCCGTCAGGTGATCATAGAGCATCATCTGGATTTCCCGGAAGATATCTTTTACGAGGATAACTGCGCATCGCCGTTGTGGTCGCTTTATTTTACACATTTTGAACGGGTGGAGGAGCCGCTTTATTTTTACCGGATGGTGGAGGATTCTACGACGCATCATGTGACTTGGGAACGCTGTCTGGACCGGATGAAGGCGGGGGAGATTTTCCTGCAGGAATGTAAGAAGCGCGGGTTATATGATGCATACCGCAAGGAGATAGAATATTGGTTCATACAGATTTATTATATGACAACTTTATTTTCCTATATGTATTCCGGCAGACATCAGAAACCGGTCAATACAGCGCTGCTGCGGAAGAAAATCAAAGAGTTTGTGCCGGATTTTCAGGACAACCCCTATTATAAGGATATGACGTCGAAAGAAGATCAAAAGCTGATTGCCTTGCAGATGCGGTCTAATTGGATATTTTTCTTGTATTATAAGTTGTTATTCGGATACCGGAGACTAAGAGAAAAATCAAAAGTTAAAGCCGGAGCTAAGGCGGAAGTTAAGTAGATGACGAAATTGCAGAAAAAACATGGAGAGAAACTATGAACGCAGTTGCTATTATTACCGCCAGAGGCGGAAGTAAACGTATTCCCAGAAAGAATATCAAACCGTTTTTAGGAAAGCCGATCATTGCGTATTCTATTGAGGCGGCGATCTCTTCCGGTGTTTTTGAGGAAGTCATGGTTTCTACGGATGATGAGGAGATTGCGGAGATCGCCAAAACATATGGGGCTAAAGTGCCGTTTTATCGAAGTCAGGCGATGGCGGATGATTTTGCGACGACAGCAGATGTTTTAGAAGAAGTGCTTAAGATGTATCAGGAAAGAGGAAAGGACTTTGACTGCTTCTGCTGTATCTATCCGACAGCGCCGTTTCTGACTGCGGAGAATTTAAGGGATGCTATGGACACATTGATCCGTCAGGACGCGGATACTGTGCTGCCGGTAGTAAGATTTTCTTTTCCGCCGCAGCGAGCGGTGGTGATGCAGGATGGGTATTTAAGACCAAAATGGCCGGAGCATACGCTCACGCGGTCACAGGATCTGGAACCGTTTTACCATGACTGCGGACAGTTTTATTGTTTAAGGACGAAGAGCTTTCTGGAACAGAAGAAGGTGGTAATGGAAAAAACCATGCCTTTTTTCCAGGAGGAAATGCGTGTGCAGGATATTGATACGGAAGAAGACTGGAAGATTGCTGAGATGAAATACCGTCTTATGCAGAGCGGAGGGTAGCAATGAGTTTGTATTTAAGAAAGGCAAATGAGAGGGATAAGAAAATACTCTTTGACTGGGCAAATGAACCGGAGACACGCGCCAATTCTTTTCATCAGGAAAAGATATCCTGGGAGGAGCATACAAAATGGTGTGACCGCGTGATGCAGGCGGAGGATGTGCTGCTTTATATTGCCATGGATTTTATGAAGCCGGTAGGACAGGTCAGGCTGAATATAGAAGATGGCGCCGGCAGGATCAGCTACAGCGTGGATGAAGAATGCCGCGGAGATCATCTGGGACAGAAGATGCTGGCTTTGCTGGAAAAGCAGGCAGAGGGAAAGGTTAAGCGGCTTATTGCGGAAGTAAAGCCGGAGAATATGGCTTCCAGACAAAACTTTGAAAGGCTTGGCTATAAGCTTTATAAAGAACAGGACGGCAGCCATCAGGAAATGGTTGTCTATAGTAAGGAGCTGGATGCCGTAAAGACCGGATCCGCCTCCGGAGATGAGCAGAAACCGGAAAAACAAAAAAGAAACGATAAAAACAATATGTTGTCCGCAACAGTAAAAAAAAGAGAACCACAGTTTGAGATATTAAGGGTGACCGCCATGCTGATGGTGATCCTGCTGCATTATCTGAGTAAGGGTGGTCTGCTGGCGGATCCGGCAGGAGATATGACGATATCTGATTGGGCGTTTTGGGGATTGGAAGCCTTATGTCTGGTCTGCGTAAATGTCTATGTTCTGATCAGCGGATATTTCTTTGCGGAAAGCAGATTCCGGCTGGGAAAAATCGCGGGGATCTGGTGTCAGGTATTTTTTTACAGCGTGGTCATTGCGGCATTTTGTATGGCGGCAGGGATCGTGGATTATCGGCAGTATTTTGACCTGTATAACCTACAGTTCTTTGTTTTCCCCGTGATCAACGGTCATTATTGGTTTGCGACGGCATATTTATTGATGTATCTGTTTTCGCCGGTCTTGAATCATGCGATCAAAGGGATGAGCAGGAAACAGCTGAGGATGCTGATCCTGCTGCTGTTGATTCCGTTTAGTTTCGCAAAATCCATTCTGCCGCTGCCGCTTATGGTGGATGACTGCGGTAACGGTTTTGTATGGTTTTTATGCCTGTATCTGATTGCGGCATATATTAGGTTATACGGTATTCCTTTCTTGGAAAAAAGGGGAAGGGCTCTGATAACGTATCTGCTTTCGGCGGCAGGCGTTTTGATCGCCTTGTCGTTGGCTGCTTTCTTGAATCGCAGTACAGGTCATTATGAATATGCTTTGGAGATCCCGCAGCATTATAATTTTATCTTTGTTCTGACCGGATCGCTGGGACTGTTTTACTGCTTTAAAACATGGAAGGTGAAAGAAAATGCATTAGTGCGCTATCTGATGAAGATCGCTCCCTATACTTTTGGAGTATATCTGCTGCATGAGCATCTTCTGCTGCGTTATTGGTGGTCGAAAATATTCAGGGTGTCGGAGATTTATGGAGCAGCAAGGATCATTCATCTCCTTTTGACGGTATTTCTGCTGTTTGCCGCGGGGATCCTGGTGGATGCGCTGCGAAGCTTACTGTTTCTGGGGATCGATAAGCTGATGGTCATTGCGCTGCGGATCTATTATGCGAAGAGAGAAGCCATGGATTATCTGATCTTTGGATTTCTGGCTACCGTGGTCAACTGGCTTGCATATGCGGCAGGCATCTTCGGACCTTTTGAGGCAGGGACTACATGGATTGCCGGAAAAATATGCGCTCTCGGACTTTTGGCAGCTGCTTCCGATCCTGAGGCATCGGCAAAGATCATTGTGACGAATGTCTTTGCGTGGGTTGTTGCTGTGCTGTTTGCTTATTGGACCAACCGGACATGGGTGTTTCGGAGTCAGGTGCAAGGGGCAAAGGCAATTTTGAAGGAGTTCACGGCATTTGTCAGTGCGCGCGTTACGTCTCTTTTAGTAGAGACGGCGCTGTTATATCTGTTAGTAGATTGGCTTAAGCTGAATGATATGTTTTCCAAGATCCTGTTAAGTTTCGTAACGATAGCGCTGAATTATATTTTCAGTAAATTGTGGATTTTTAAGAAAAAAGACAAAGTTAGGGAAGAAATAGATGCAAAGGGATGAACAAATAGAAAATGGAACCGGCATTATGAGGAAAAAGAGTACTTATGTTAGAAAATTGGATATGATTCTGCCGGTTTTTCTGTTTTTGTTTGCGTTGATTGGCTGCAATCAGGGAGCAGACCTGACAGATACCACCTATAGTCTGGGAAATTATCTGTATTTTCGTGAACTGGGCGGAGAATGGGTCTATGCCACGTTTTTGGCCAATCTGCTTGGGTATCTTCTGATGCTTCTGACAGGTCACAGGATGATATGGATGAATGTGGCAGGGAGTGTGATAATCGCTGTTACGGCGGCGGCAGTGTATTATGGCTTAAGAAATTGTATTCCACGTGTCATTTTGTTTTTGGGAGAGCTGATGGCGGTCGGATTGTGCTGGTGTCCCAGAGTGATCTTTTATAATTATCTGACATATCTGATGCTGACGGTGGCGGCAGTGATGCTTTTTCGTGCGGTAATGACGAAGAAGAAAGGTCTGTTTCTTGCCGCAGGAATATTACTTGGGCTCAATGCATTTGTCCGAATTTCCAATCTGACAGAAATGGCGTTGATTCTGCTTGTATGGTTCGGTGCTTTTTTAGACCGCCCTTCAAAATTACAGAATAGCTCAGAAGGTAAAGAGCAACAGATAGATGCTGACAGGCAGAAAAATATAGTCTGGCAGCAGACGGGTATCTGTATCGGAGGCTATCTGCTTGGTATATTGATGGGGTTATTCCTGATGCTCATGACGGTGGGCGCAGACGGCTATTCCCGGATGCTGAACTGGGTATTTTCCTTGTTTACATCGAGTGGCGAGGCCGGCGGTTATTCCATGGACGGGATGTTTGGTACGATTCTGAAAAATTACATGGGAAGCCTTCGCTGGCTGCTTTTTATGGTGGCTGGGATCGCGGCAGGAACAGCCATGTTTTTCATAAAGAGGGATCATTTCCTTAAATGGAAAAAGTTTTTTTATCTGGCAGGAATTATTATTCTCGGAATTTATTTTTACAGAAATGGTGTATATGACTTCCGTTATTATAATAATGGCAGCATTTTCCATCTTAGTGTGCTCTTTTTTCTGATAGAATGGATACTGTGTATGTTAATGATATTTCATAAAAAGGCAGGCAAAGAAGATAAGCTTTTGGCCATGCTGACAATGATAATATTATTAATAACGCCGATTGGAAGCAATAATCATCTCTTTACCTGTATTAATAATATGTTCCTGACAGCTCCGCTGGGATGCTTTACAGGATACCGGCTGTATGGATTTTATCGTAAGGGCTGTTGGAGATTTCCCTGCGGCGCTATGTGTGTCTCATTGGCGGCGGGACTGCTGGTTCAAAGTGTATTATTTCACTGGTATTTTGTCTTTTGCGATGGAGTGGATGGTACGCCGAGGGATGCAGTGATCACAGAGGAGGGTAATCGTTATCTGGCGGGCATGAAGACGGGACAGATGCATGCACAGGCAATCGAGGGTTTAACAGCATATGCCGGAGAGCGCTTTACCGGGAATGAGGAATTGATCCTATATGGTAAGCTTCCGGGCGTTGCCTATCTGCTTCATATGCCGTCCGCGTTTACTACGATCTGGCCGGATCTTGACAGCTTTTCGATACAGCTGTTTACGGAGGAACTGGAACGGATCACAAAGGAATGTCTTTCCGAAGAAAGAGATTGGCCGGTATTGGTCTTATCCATAGAAACGGCGGCTTATGCGACGCAGGATGCTGAAGGAATGCTGATACTTGGCGTAGATGAGGTAGAGATGCAGACAGATGAAAAGCTGACGACGCTCTCAGAGTTTATTATGTTACATGGATATTGTGAAACCTATTCCAATGAAGAATTTGTTGTTTTAGAAAAAAAATAAAAAGAAATCAATAAAAGACTATCATTATATTCGTATCTATTATAAAATAAAAGAATGTTACAGGCTGTGAAAGGAGTATGAGCATAGGGATGAGGAAGTGGATAAACAAAGCCGCAGCAGGTTTTCTTGCGGCAATGATTTTGTCGGGGACGGTATTTGCAGCTTTTGAACTGCATGCCGGGGCAGCGAAATCAGATTATGATGATGATGATTTTACAATTGATGCGAAGCTCTCTTTATCTGCTTCAGCGGAATCTTTTGATATAACGGTAGAGGTAACCAACGACGGGCCTGATTTTGAAGGAACGGTGCGTGTGATCCCGGATAACGGGGGCAGTTGGACCTGTGCTTATGATACGGTGATCTCCTTATCCAAAGGCAGTACAAAACAGTTTGTCGTATCGATTCCCATCAGCAGTCTGGATATCTATTATAATAGATATGGTCAGACAGGGACGTTGTTTGTGATCCTTTTGGACCAAAATGGCAATAAGGTTACTACCGAAAAATATTCCCGCTTTTTTCAGGGTTATCAGGAAAAGGTACCTGTTGGTATTTTGAGTGACAAATATGATGAATTGGATTATTTTAGTTTATATGGGGGCTCTGTGTTTGTTATCAACAATAATTATCCGATAGAGCTGATGGAGCTTTCAAAAAATACGCTGACAGATGAACTGGAGAAGTTGGATTATTTAATTATTGATCAATATGATACATCTCAGTTAAGTGAGGATGCCATTGCAGCGATCGAAGAATGGACAAATCATGGCGGTATGTTGATCTTTGGTACGGGTGCTTATGCTTATGATGTATTTGGCGGCTTTGATTCTCAATTTCTACAGACAGAGTGCCTTGGGATCTATATGGCAGGGACGGGTGATTTTGTAACGGAACAGGGCAGGAGAAGAGACATGTACTCCGAAACGGGTTCGTACAGTCCATATGATTATTATGGGGTGTCCATTGATATGTATCTTAACAACATTTACGAAACGGATACGGCGATTCTGGATGGGCTTTCCCAGTATGATGGATATTATCATTACGGACAAGGATATGGGAACTCTCTTTCATCCGGCAGCGGCAGTATTACATATCTGTATTACGCATTGTCGGATCCTGATGTGGTCAATGCGTCAGCGGCTTATGTGGCTGAGAATATTTTCTCTATGGCTGCAGAACAGACAAAATTGGATAATGCTACATTCCATAATACTGATGAGAGCGGCATCCGGTATGTATACAATATTAAAAGCGCACTCGGCATCATTGATATGGAGAAGGCGAATATCAATTATGATATGTTGAATATACTGATCGCCATTTATGTCATTCTGATTGGGCCGGTGGTTTATCTTGTGTTGCGGTATTATAAAAAACGTGAGTTATACTGGGTAGCGGTTCCTGCGCTGGCGCTTCTTTTTGTCGGCATCGTATCATTTGCCGGGAAAGGGTTTAGGATCGCAGATACTACCGTGTGTTCGGTTACATTTGTGAATACGGGGAACAATGGGGAGTCCGGCTCTGTTTTGTATGCATACAGTGCAGACCATGATGACTGGCTGATATCTCTGGCGGATGAATGTGCTTATGCGGGACCGCTGCAGAAAGATTATGGCTGGTCAAGTGATCCAACGGAGTATTACTTCCGTGTTGTTGAGGATCTGTCCGGAACGAGTGTAGGAATCCGTCCGAGCACCAGTTTTGAAACGACGATGTTTCAATGCAGGGCTGCAGATCCGGTCAAAGGAGAGATCTTGGCGGAGGATATAGAAGTTACAAGCCGTTCTGTCAAAGGTCATGTAACGAATGAAACAGGGTATGATTTTTCCTGTATGTTGATTTATGATAATAGATATTTTGCTGTTGTGGAAGGTGTAGAGGACGGTGAGGAAATCAATCTTAAGAATGCGGAAATGCTGGAGCACGGTGATAGTTCCAGTATAGATGATATCTTCTGGATGACGGCAGAGCGGAATTATGAAGACAATAAGTCACTTGCTGCGCAGATGGCGGCGCTTTATGTCGGACTGCGGCAGGCAGTAGATTATCAGGGAACAGTCATTCTCGGAGTTGTGCCAAACTATGACAGGGTTACAGAGGGCAATTATAAGGAGACCTCATATGGTGTTTTCTATTATATACAGTAATATTTGATTTGTGGAAAATAAAATTTTTACATTGTAACTTAAGCCTGCGGCAAAGCTTGCAGGTTATGGAAGGACATAGGTGATTTGTATGCTGCATATCAGTTATCTGTATAAAAATTACGGGAAATTTCAGGCGGTCAATAATTTAACACTCCATATCCCAAAAGGGGATCTGTTTGGTTTTGTAGGACCGAATGGCGCCGGAAAGACGACTACCATCAGGATCATATGCGGTCTTCTGCCGGCAACTGCGGGTTCGGTCTATGTGAACGGGGTGGATGCTTTTGCCAACCGGAAAGAAATCAAACGGCAGATCGGTTATGTGCCTGATTTCTTTGGCGTATATGATAATCTGAAGGTAAAGGAGTATTTGGAGTTTTATGGTTCCATGTATGGCATGGGTACGGAGGATATCTTAAAAGTGGCAGACGATCTTCTGGAGTTGGTCAATCTGCAGGATAAGAAGGAAGTCTATGTTGATACACTGTCCAGAGGTATGAAACAGCGGTTGTGTGTGGCAAGGGCTCTGCTTCATAATCCGCAGCTTCTGATCTTAGACGAGCCGAGCTCCGGTCTGGATCCCAGAGCAAGGGTAGAGATGAAAGAGCTGTTGATGAATCTGAATTCCATGGGAAAGACCATTATTATCAGTTCGCATATTTTATCTGAGCTGTCAGAGATGTGTACCAGTATCGGCATTATGAATAGAGGACAACTGGTGATGGCGGGTAAGATAGACGATATCAGGGCTCATATGAATGCAGATAACAGAATTATTTTCTCGATTGAAAATGATATCGAGAAAGCTGCACGTATTGCAAAGGAACATGCAGGCGTCATCGTGCGTTCTGTTCGGGAAAATGAACTGATCATATCGCATGCAGGATCGACACGGGAGCTGAACCAGATGGTAAAGCAGATGATGGAGCAGGAGATTGTATTGTCGGGATTCCATAAAGAGGAAGGAAATTTAGAAGCATTGTTTATGCAGCTGACAGGAGGGGCTTCATAATGAAGATCATGTTGAATCCAATAATGAAAAAAGATTTCAAGGTTACTGCCCGCAGTATGAAGATGGCGTGGGGACTGATGGCATATGAAGCGGTTCTGGCTTTTATATTTATTCTGGCATTGTCAATGTTAAGCATGCAGTCCGGTTATAATTATCAGAATATCTATAGTGAACTGATTGCCCTTTTTCCACTGATCGGGATTGCGCAGGTTAGCATGGCGGCGTTGGCGATTCCGGTCATGACGGCATCTTCCATATCCGGTGAGAAGGAACGGCAGACGTTTGATATCATGCTGACGACCTGTCTATCTCCTATGTCGATCGTATTTGGAAAGGTTTTTTCTGCCGTCATGCAGATCATGCTGNNGCTGTATGTGGCAGCCAGTATCCCTATCATGGCGCTTGCATTTGTGCTGGGCGGACTTTCGTGGTGGACGCTGTTTTTGTTCTTGATCGTTATCTTTGTTTTTGCTACCCTTGCGGGAAGTGTTGGGGTGTTTTGTTCCTCTATCAGCAGAAAGTCTATTGTTTCGATCATATTGGCGTTTGTTGCATATTTTCTTGTGTGTTTTTTGACGGTTTTGCCATTGATCATTACCTTGTTTTCTACAAGGGGACGTAATGCTTATGATAGTGTGATATTCCTTTTGCTGAATCCGATCGTATTTCTTGAAGAGTTTTTTATGCTTTCCATGACAGGAGAATCGCTGTTTTCCGGTGAATATAGTGATGATATGGGATTTTTTACTTCACTGCTCTCTCATGGTCCGCTTTGGTGCATTGTCTCCGGGATATGTATGCTGGGACTGTCGCTGTTCTTTATGTTTCTGGCAGCAAAGCGGATCGATCCACTGACGGATAAGGTTAGAAAGCTCAAAAAGAAGCAGCCGATCGTACAAAGTGCTTTTGTCCCTCAAGAGAGCAACGGTCCGGATGCGGGGAAAGAAATGGATCAGCTGGACTTTGTGAAAGCGACAGACAGCGCCGGAAACGGAGAAACGGTGAATGGTGCCGAAGCAGTAAATAATGTTGAAACAGTCAATGGCAGTGAAGCAATAAATAGCAATGAAGCAGGAAGTGGCAGCGAAGCGGTAAACAGCATAGATGCCGGAAATGAGGCTGAAAATGGATGAAAGAAAGTTTTTGCAGAATTTCATAAAAGATTATCGTGGGAAAATGAATCTTGCGCTGCTTTTGAAGTGGTGTTTTGTGGCTGGCGGCGCGGGAGCGTTGGCTGCGCTGTTGATGGAGATCATTGCCCTGCTCGTTCCATTTTATTATGCGCATCTGGCAGCGGTTCTTTGCGTCTTGAGCGGTATGATATGCGGCGTTATTATTGCCATGCTGAAGAAGTATGGTATGAAAGAGGCGGCGCTTGAAATTGATAAGTTTGGATTTGAGGAGCGTGTGATCACGGCTTATGAGAATCTGGAGAGCGAAGGGGCAGTGCTGGCTCTGCAGAGGGATAATGCATTCCGGATGCTGGAACAAAATCAGCATATGGTGAAAAAATCAGTGCTTCCTTCATGGAAGCTGATGCTTCCGGTGATCCTGTTAAGCCTTTTGGTGATCATAGTTATCATGCTTCCCTCCGAATCGAAAGAGATAGCTGTGCAGCGTCATGAACTGAATGAGTATGCGGAGGAAATGAAGGAGGAGATCAAGGATGCCCTGAATACGCTGGAGGAGATTGAGACAGGCGGACTTACGACTGATCAGATCGCCCAGATCGAAGCGATGAAAGATTCGTTAAACGCGTCTATGTCAGAGGTGGAAGAATTCTCTTCCGAGCAGTTTAAAATGCCGGAAAGCCTGCAGGCGTCGGAAATTGCCCTTCGACAGGCAAATACGCGGCTGGATTATAAAATGGAAAATATGGCTAATCAGCTGGGGCAGATGGCGGAGCAGAGCGCGGGTAATGAAAGTATGCAGGTGTCCGCGCAAAGTCTGCAGAATGCGGCAAATCAACTGGCTTCCAATCAAAATCAGGGAAATCAGAGCGGACAGAATCAGAGCGGCAACGAACAGGCCAATAGTGGTCAGAACGGTCAAAATGGCCAGAATGGTCAAAACGGTCAGAATGGACAGAATGGTCAAAATGGACAGGATGGCCAAAATGGACAGAGTGGTCAGGATGGACAGAATGGACAGAACGGTCAAAGTGGTCAAAACGGTCAGAACGGTCAGAGCGGTCAAAATGGACAGGATGGTCAAAACGGTCAGAGCGGTCAAAATGGACAGGATGGTCAAAACGGTCAGAGTGGTCAAAATGGACAGGACGGTCAGAACGGACAAAACGGTCAGAGCGGACAGGATGGACAGGACGGTCAGGATGGTCAGAATGGAAGTAATGGAAATGGCGGAAATGGCGCCGGAACCGGAAGCAGCAGTACGCCGCATGATTATGTCAGCGTACCCAATGAATTGGGAGATGACGGATCGCTTCAGGGTACTTCTGTGGAATCGGAAAATTCCAATTACTACCGGGAACAAAATGGTCTTGCATGGGAAGGGGAGCATGTTTCCTATGAATCCGTGATTGGAGAATATACGAATCAGGCTTATGAAGGCTTGGAGCAGGGAAGATATCCCAGCGGCATGACGGATGTGATCAAGGATTATTTTGGAAATATGCAGTAAATGATGAGATAAATATTATATTACAGGGAAGGAATATGGTGGCGTATATGAATGAATTGGAACAATGGCAGCAGCGGATGATGCAGTGCGAAGCTGAGATCGGTAAGGGGATCATCGGACAAAAAGATATCATCCGGCAGACATTGCTGGCGATGCTGACCGGTGGCAATGTTTTATTGGAAGGTATGCCCGGACTTGGAAAAACTATGCTGGTCAGTACGATCAGTAAAGTGTTTCAGCTGACGTTTAAGCGTATCCAGTTTACACCGGATCTGATGCCAAGCGATGTGACCGGTACGAATATTATCATCAAGGATCAGGGTAGCAGCGCATTCCGTTTTGAAAAAGGACCGATCTTTGCCAATCTGGTACTGGCAGATGAGATCAACCGTGCAACGCCTAAGACGCAGTCGGCATTGCTGGAGGCGATGCAGGAACATACGGTAACGGTGGGTAATGACAGCTATCGTCTGGACGAGCCGTTCCTTGTGCTTGCAACGCAAAATCCGATTGAAAATGAGGGTACATATCCATTGCCGGAGGCGCAGCTGGATCGATTTATGTTTAAGATCCTTGTGAATTTTCCGAGTAAAGAAGAACTGAAGGGAATCGTTGATCTGACAGAAGGACTGCAGATGCCGTCTATTCAGCCGTTGTTGGACGGTAATGGACTGGTGACTGCCAGAACCATCGTTGCGCAGATCCCCATTGCGGACGCGGTCATGGATCACATCCTGAATATTGTGATGGCGACCCATGCGGAGAATAAGTATATCAGGGAGGGCGCAAGCCCCAGAGCCGCACAGGCGTTGATACGCGCTTCAAAAGCCAAAGCATTTATGGAAGGCAGGATGAATGTTTCTTTTGAAGATGTCAAATATGCGGCATATCCGGTCCTCCGCCACAGGATCATCCTTGGTTTTGATGCGGTTTCCGAGGGTATCAGCGAAGATCAGATTATTACGGATATTTTAAATTCTATCAAATAGAGGCTGAGTATGCTTGATGCAAAATTTTATGATGCGCTTGTCCGTCTGCGCCTGTCCATAGGGCATAAATCCAGCATGAGTATGTCCGGTAACCGAAAGTCGGTACAAAAGGGCAGTTCGGCGGAGTTTTCCGATTTCAGGGAATATATGCCCGGAGACGATATCCGCCGGATCGACTGGAATGCATATGCGCGTTTGGATAAGCTGTTTATTAAAGAATATATGGAAGAAAAGGAAGCGGTGATTTCGATTCTGATCGATACCAGCGCGTCCATGAATTATGGGGAACAGAAGAAATCGGAACTTGCCCTGAGCATTGCGGCTGCGCTTTCTTATCTGGCGCTTTCCGGCATGGACCGGGTGGTCGTTTATGATATGAAGAGGATGGCGAACCCTTATAGCGTTACCGGCGGTAAGAAGGGTTATCCCCGATTGTTAAAGTGGCTGGAGCAGCTTTCTTTTGAAGGTGAGGCGGATATCCATACCGCGATCCGGCAGATGGCGATGAAGGGTCCCGGAATGACGATCCTGATTAGTGATTTCCTGACAGACAGCATGGTAAACGGACCGGAGGATGAGATTGAAAAGCTTATGAAGTATCTGGATTACCGCAGGCAGAAGGCTGTCATGCTTCATGTGATGGCTGGGGAGGAACTGGAAATCGGATTGTCCGGTACGTATAATTTGATCGATATGGAGAGTCAGGAGCATCNNGAGGCTGTCCGTGATTATCAGAAAGGACTACAAAATTTTCTGAATAAATTGCAGCAAAGCTGCCGGAGGACGGGAAGCAGTTATGTCCTGTGCAGTACGGCAAGGGATCTGTATCAATTGATTTTTGAGGATTTAAGGGTGTTATATGACATTTGAAAGTATGTGGCCGCTGTTATTTCTGATCGCGGTTCCGGTGATTATAATTTTATATCTGCTGAAGCCTAAGGGAGTGGAGCATTTTATATCATCCAATCTCCTTTGGCAGAGGTTGCTGAAAAATCAACATTCTAAAACTTTTTTTGAAAAGTTTATCCATAATATTCTGATGTATCTTCAAATATTGCTTCTTTTGCTGTTTATTATTTCTTTTATGTCCCCGTATATCAATGTTGACAGTACACAGGGCGGAAGAATTATTTTTTTGATCGATACCAGCGCCAGTATGCAGCATGATAATGGTAGGGGAAAGCAGCGCATAGAAGAAGCGATAAAGACCGCCTGTGATTACGTGGAGGCGTCACGCAATACGACGTTCAGTATCGTGACCAATAATCTTACGGGCACAGAGCTTCTGGCGGTGGGGATCAGCGATAAGGCAAGCGTCATAGAGACACTTCGGGGGATCACATGTTCTGACGCATCCGCTTCATTGGATGACGCGCAAAATATCATAGAAACGCTTTATACCCAGATCAACGAGAATGGAGAAGGGGAACAGGCGCATCTGATCGTTCTTACAGATGGTTCAGGAGCAGAGGACGCTGCGGTTTATACCGAATATATGGGCGCCGATCTTTTGATCGCGGGAGAGGCAGTCAGCAATATCGCGAATGAATTTACCGTATATACAGAAACTGAGACAGGGGCGGATGTAGTAACGCAGGTGACTAATTATAGTGACACACAGGCGTCTTTTGATGTCAGTCTGTATGACGGAGAGGATACGCTGCTGGAGGTACGGCAGATGACGCTTTCTCCGGGCGAAAGAGGTATGTGCCTGTTTCAAAATGTTGAATGGAACGCGGAATATCTGAAAAGCGTGATCTCCGGCGTCCGGTTTGAAGGTCAGAAGAATGCTTCTTCTGATAGCCTTGCGGCAGATGACATTTCTTATGCGGTACGATCCGGCGGCAGCCTTGCGAACGGTGTGCTGATCAGCAGCGGCAATACATTTATAGAACGTGCTTATCACGCGGTGACGGGCAGCGATATTGTAAAGAGCGGAGTAGATACGGCGCTTGGTTCGGATGCTTACAATATGGCAGTCTATG
>DLOQ01000139.1:0-7015 GCA_002479655.1 Lachnospiraceae bacterium UBA7480 | reverse complement strand
CACGGACAATGTTTCCGGAGAACTTCAGAATGTACGGCTGGAAGTGGCTTCCGGAGAGCTTACGGCAGGACTTTCTGATTTTACGATCGGCGCCAATGCTACCCATACTTATGAAGTGCCGGAATGGGGGCACAGCTTTATCACCAGTGGAGATCAGTGCGTGGCATATTACGGTGAGCATGACGGGATCAAGGAGATCGTGCTTGGCTTTGATATCAGGGAGACAGATTTTCCGCTGCTTGCAGAGTTCCCCGTCTTTATGGCCAATGCGATCAGTTATCTTTCCGACACTTCATTTCTTGCCTCCAATATCTATACGGTAGGAGACTCGGTGGTATTCCAGCCGCGCGCGGATATGGATGTTGACGTAGTTATTGCGGATACCTCGAAGGCAGGGATCTACAGCGTCAGGGCAGGGGAAGAAGAGGAATATTATGTTGTCAGAGTCGAGACTGTACGGGAGTCGGACGGACGCATTACTGCGGAAGATATTACCGGTACGAAGGATTACAGTACCATCAAGGTTAAACAAACACTTCGCGATATTTTCCTGATCTTGGCGCTGATCTTAATGATCGTGGAGTGGATCATCTATCTGAAACAGATGAATCAGTTAAAAAGAGTGAACCTTTTCTATCTGGCTATCCGTTGTGTCGGCTGGATCCTCTTGATCCTGGCTATTGTTGGTTTGACGATCCCTAAGAAGAGCGATCAGGTGACGACGATATTTGTTGTGGATATGTCAGTAAGCAACCAGGAGAATCTGGCAGAGATTGAGAGGTATCTTTATAATGAGATCTCTGAGATGCCGGCAAAAAACCGGTATGGTATTGTGACCTTCGGAAGGGATGCACAGATTGAACAGTTTCTGACNNGTATGACGTCAGGGTTGATGACGGTTACAGATGATTCGGCGACCAATCTGGAGGAAGCTGTCTACCGCGCTATGGCAATGATTCCGGCAGAGGCGGCAGGACGGATCGTGCTGCTTACGGATGGACGTGAGACAAAAGGCGATGTACTTAATACGGCGGGCGCGATCGTATCTAATGATATTGAATTGAAAGGGATCCTTTTTGATACCACGCAGGGCGAAGATGTATATGTTGAAGATGTGAAGCTTCCTTCTTATCTTCATCCGGGGGACAGCTATACCGTAGAGGTTACGGTGACAAGCAATTATGATACGGATGCAGAGGTCGCCCTGATGAATGGCGAGCAGCTGCTTAGTACGTCTTCCGTACACCTTAATCGTGGGACGAACCGTTTTATATTTGAGCAGACGGCAGCCAGCGGCAATATGGAAAGCTTTGAAGTCGTTGTGAACGCGCTTGGAGATACCTGCGCGGAAAATAATTCCTATCATGCGTATGCAGTGGTGGAGGATGCGCCCAAAATCCTGTTGGTTGCGGGAATCGGGGAGAATACATCTGCCATGTCAGAGATCCTGACACAGGCAGGATGTAACTTTGAGATCGTATCGGCAAAAGATGCGCCTGACAATATGAATGACTTGCTGAATTATAGGAATATCATATTGCAGAATGTTTATTTAAGTGATCTGCCGGAGGGTTTTCTGGAAGAGATAGAATCTTATATCCGTGATTACGGCTGCGGACTGATCTGCTGCGGCGGAGCCAACAGCTATGCGCTTGGCGGCTATCGGGACAGTGTTCTGGAGCAGGTGCTGCCCGTGGATATGATGCTTCGGGGAATAAATGAACTGCCTTCTACAGCGATGGTTATGGTGCTCGACCGTTCCGGAAGTATGTTGTCCGGTTATCCTACGAATCTGGATATGGCAATCACTGCGGTAGTGGAAGCTGTCCGTCAGATGAGCGAGAAAGATTATGTCGGGGTGCTGTCCTTTGATGATGGTTTTATTTGGGAAGTTCCTATTACGCTGGCGGAGGATAAGGAAGATATCATTGACCGGGTGGAAAGCATTAATGAAGGCGGCGGCACGACGATCAAGCCGGCGCTTCAGGAGGCTTATAACAGGATCCTGAATACGGATGTATCTGTCAGGCATGTGGTGCTTCTGACGGATGGTATGGGTGAGACGACAGATTTCAGGGATGTTATTGCCTCCTATCAGGTAAGCGGTGTTACGCTTTCCACGGTGGCGATCGGGTATGGATCTGATACGCAGCTGCTGCAGCGGCTTGCGGCAAATTGCGGCGGAAGGTATTATTACACGGATGATTCCAGCAGTCTTCCAAAGATCTTTTCACAGGAAGTATTCTTAAGCGGAGATACCTATCTGCAGAATGGAAAATTCCTTTTGCAGGTAAATGCTTCTAATGAGATTACGACAGGATTATTCGAAGATGGATGGCCGTATCTTCAGGGATATGTTTCCGCGTCTCCCAAAAACGCATCCAATCCGTTGATCATATCGGATAAACAGGATCCGATACTGACGGTATGGCAGTATGGACTTGGCAAGACGGTAGCATGGAATACGGATGTTACCAATAAGTGGACTTCGGAATTTGCCGGAAAGGAAGATTATATCCAGTTATGGAAAAGGATCGTGGATTATTCCAGCGGCAGCACTTCCTTAAATGGTGATTATATGGATGTGGTAACTGTAGGCGATCAGATGACGATCACTTATGAGGCACAGGATTATACCGGTCAGACGACGGTCAACGTGATGTTTGAAGGTCCGGATGGAGAGCAGAAGGAATTGACGCTTCATGCGGTAGCTCCGGGAAAATATGAGGCACAGCTGGATATGCTTCGTACCGGCATCTATCAGTTAAATGTACGCAGACTGGAGGGCGATGAGATCGTAAATGCGGTGACTTCAGGAGCGGCGGTGCAGTTTTCTGACGAATATCGTTTTGATGTCAGCAATGAGAATCTAATTTCTTATCTGGAGACATACGGCACGGTGATAGACAAGGAAGATGAGATCTGGACAAAGCGTTTGACTAAGGCAAAGGAGTCATATGATCTGACAGATTGGCTGCTTGCGGTTCTGATCGTGTGGTTTTTGATGGATATCGCAGTGCGAAGATTCCAGTATGTTCCCAATATCAGACGGCGCAGAAATATTGCAAAGACTGCATTGGATACTGTGGACGAACGGCAGGGAGAATCGCGCTTAGAGAAAATGGGAGAAAAGCAGGGAATGGAGTCGGCAAAGAGCGAAGCGGCAGGACAGGCGGCTTCAGTAAATATGGCTGCAGGACAGGTGAAGACAGCGGCGGAACAGGCGGATACGGCAGAAGCCGGACAGACCGGTATGTCTGCGCAGACCGGAAAGCTATCGGCGCGGTCAGGCAGCAAAGTGAAAAAGAGCAGAAAACAGAAGGAGACGCAAAAGGAAACATTAGATACAGCGCAGCTGCTAAAGAAAAAGGATGAGAGGAATATAACTTGACGAGGGTGGAGATGATTTACCATATAGGATATGTAAAGATGAAGCGGATATATTGCGGGGATGCCGGATTTAACAAATTTGGAAGAGGAGACAGTGAATGATCAATTTTAATATACCCCCCTTTACGGGAAAAGAGATGGATTATATCAGACAGTGCGTGGAGGCGCAGAAGATCTGCGGAGATGGACCGTTTACCCATAAATGCAATCAGTGGATCGAGGAAAGAACCGGAACAGCAAAATGTCTTCTGACCACATCCTGTACACATGCAACGGAGATGACGGCGCTGCTGGCAGATATTAAGGAGGGAGATGAGGTGATCATGCCTTCCTATACGTTTGTTTCGACAGCAGACGCGTTTGTGTTAAGGGGAGCAAAAGCCGTCTTTGTAGACATTCGTTCCGATACTATGAATATCGATGAGAAGCTGATTGAGGATGCGGTTACGGAGAATACAAAAGCGATCGTGCCGGTGCATTATGCAGGGGTGGCATGCGAGATGGACGCAATCATGTCGATTGCCAAAAAACATAATCTTTTTGTGATAGAAGATGCGGCACAGGGAATGATGGCTTCTTATAAAGGACAGGCGCTGGGAAGTATTGGCGACTTTGGCTGTTATAGTTTCCATGAGACAAAAAATTACAGTATGGGAGAAGGCGGCGCACTTCTGATCCGCGATAAAAAATATATTGAGGATGCAGAGATCTACCGGGAGAAGGGGACGGACCGCAGCAAGTATTACAGAGGCCAGATCGATAAATATACCTGGGTCAACTATGGTTCCTCTTATCTTCCAAGTGATATGAACGCTGCATATCTTTATGCGCAGTTAGAGATGGCGGAGGAGATCAATGATGCCAGATTAAAGATATGGGATACGTATTATGCGGGATTAAAAGGACTTGAAGAACAGGGCAAGATCACCCTGCCGGTTGTCCCGGAAGGCTGCATTCATAATGCGCATATGTTTTATATCAAAACAAAAGATTTGGAGGAACGGGCGGCATTTATTTCTTTTATGAAAGAAAAGGAGATTCTGACGGTATTTCATTATGTTCCGTTGCATACTGCAAAAGCAGGGTTAAAATTTGGAAGATTTCATGGGGAAGATGTCTACACGACAAAAGAAAGTGAACGGCTGGTCCGCCTTCCGCTGTATTACGGATTGACAGAGGAACAGAATATGTATATTATTGAACAGGTCAAGGCATTTTACAATTAAGGGAAGAGTTATGGAAGAGCATCTTTTATCAGAAACGAAGGAGGATCAGCGCAATATTAAATATGTAAATATTGCCGTTGCTGTGATGGTGACGGCAATTCTGTTTTTGATCCTTTCTCTTTGGTCGGATATCGTATACTGTTTAAACGACGATATGATGATCCAGAGCATATTGTCCGGCAGATATAGCGGCAGTCCCAGCGGAAAGGCGGTATATCTTAGTGAGCCGTTAAGCAGCCTGCTTGCTTTTCTATATGGGATCCTGCCCTCGTTTCCATGGTTTGGCTTGCTTTTGGCGGGCTGTTATATACTTTGTTTTTTCCTGACATTATTCACTACTCTGGAACGGTTGGCAAAAAACAAGGAGCTTGCAGGTAAAAAGCGTATCATTGGTATCTGCGGCGTATGCGTCTTAAGCGTATCTATATTCTGTGGCTTTTTTTTAAGTCAGTTCTTGATGATACATTATACGGTAGCAGCGGCGGTTCTGGGGGGAACTGCTCTCTATATTTTTATGATTTCGGATGACGGTGGAGAAGGGAAGTCAGCCCTGCAAAGCAGTCTGGTGCCGGTGGTACTGCTTCTGCTTTGCTATCTGATCAGGACGAAGGTGTTTTTTATGACAGCTCCGTTTCTGGCGGCAGCAGGTCTTTATCGTATCCTGAGGACAAAAAGATTTGTCTGCTATCTTGTCCCGCTGGCTATGCTGGGGGCAGGATTGCTGCTTTTTACGCTGGCGGGGCGTCTGTCTTATGGTGACGCGGCATGGCAGGAATATCTTGATTATAACGATGCGCGTACAGAGCTGTATGATTACGAATTGATCTGGGAGGGGGAGGAAGCGGAAGCATATTATGCAGCACAGGGATATACGCCGGAGGAGATGGAAATATACCGGGAGTACAATATCCTGTTAAATGAATCTTTGACGGCGGAGGATTACAGAAAGATTGCTGCCTATGGCAGCCTTAGACCGGAGGGACAGCGTACATGGCTTCAGAAATTGAAAGAAGGTTTCTGGCTGTACCGGCACAGAATGTTGGGAAAGACGGAAGATTATCCGTATAATATTGTGAGTATTGCTCTTTATATCATGGCGGCGATGCTGATGATAGGAGGCAGGGATAAAAAATCTCTGTGGATGCTTATTTTATTGGGCATGGTAAGATCTGGCTTGTGGATCTATCTTTTAGCGGAAGGCAGATATCCGGAGCGTATCGTCATTTCACTATATCTGATCGAATTGCTTGTGCTGCTGGCGATGATCATCGATGCATTGAGTGTGAGAAGAAATCCTAATTGCTTTCAGAAGATCAGCAGTATCGTGAATCATATGGGGATCGCCCTGGCAGGAATCGTTCTCATGATCCTGTCACTGGAAACCGCATATCAGGTTTTGCCCAAAACATTGGAGACAAGGGCGCAGCAGCTGGCAATCAATAGGGAGGAAGATCAGTTATTTGATTTTATGAAATCCCATCCGGAGAATCTTTATCTTCTGGATGTGTATGCTGTTGTATATCATACGGAATATGCGATTAGGGATTATGATGCTTCTTATGAGAATTATCTTCTGCTTGGAGGATGGGTGGCGGGAAGTCCTCATGTGATAGAAAAACTGGCCGGCTGGGGATATGAATCAGCATTTGACGCGCTTGAACGCGGCGAAAATGTGTATCTGGCTCTCAAAGAGGGTGTCGGAATGGATATCAAAGAGCTGGAAGACTTTTACTTTTGGAGAACCGGTAAAACGGCAGTATTTCAGCAGGTGGAAGCTGTCGGCGAAAATTTTGGCATCTATCTGAAGGTAGATTGACATGGAGGACTATTATGGATATTGTAGGAGAACGGATCTATCTGCGTAAGATGGAGATAGAAGATACGGATCAGGTGATCGCATGGAGAAACGCGCCTCATGTCATGGAACAATTTATCTACCGCACACCGTTGACAAGAGAGACACATCTGGAGTGGATCAGAACAAAAGTAAATACCGGAAAGGTGCAGCAGTTTATCATCTGCATGAAGGAAGATGACAGAGGGATCGGAAGTTTTTATCTGCGGGATATTGATCTAAAGATGCGTACTGCGGAGCTTGGTATTTTTATCGGTGAACAGGATGCGCTGGGGAAAGGCTATGGTACGGAGGCGGTCAGACTGGGCGTTTTATATGGCTTTCAGACGCTGCAGTTGGAGAGGATTATCCTCAGGGTGTATTCGGATAATAAAAAAGCGGTCCGCAATTATGAAAAAAACGGATTTGCAGTGATGAAGGACAGGACGGAGATAGTTGAAAGAGACGGCTGCAGCCGGACAGTGATCTTTATGCAGAAGACAAAAGAAGCGCTGTAGAAGCTGTAAGAATAGTGAAGTTATGGGATAGGTAATTGCGAAACTCA
>DLOQ01000003.1:9395-17703 GCA_002479655.1 Lachnospiraceae bacterium UBA7480 | reverse complement strand
CGGAGGCAAAGACCAGCGCAGCCATAAACAACCTGTGCGCATTGCGATATTCCTTTTTGGCAAGCCTTGCCGACATCAGGCGCGAAACGGCAAGCGGCATACTGTAGGAAGACAAGGTCAATGCAATATTGTAGATCCCAAAAGCTACGGAATATAAGCCATTGCCCGTATTCCCCATAATATTTGCCATCGGAACACGGTAAATAAATCCTATGATTTTTGAGATCAAGCCTGCTGCCGCAAGGATACTTCCCTGAAGCACAAGTGATTTTTTCAACTGTTTTGACATATATTACCTTTTTACAACTCCATCCCGCTCGATTCTTGAATTCATTTTAACATATTCATATAATTAATCAACCAAGCCTTATTTGTTTTTATCATAGACGAAATCCCTTCAATTATGCTATAGTTAATAAAACAGCCCAACGGCAGCATCATTTGATTTTTTTGTATTTTCATTGAATAGCGCCGCCAAATAAACCTATAATGTAATTAAAATTTAATATTTAACGGAGGTAATAATCATGAAAAAGCATAACAATTTTTTAAAATTCTTTCTTTTATGCGCAGTTATCATCCTGTCCGCATCCTGCCTGTTTGGCTGCGGCAGCGGAGGGAATAAAAATTCTGCAGATGACATGGCGCAAAATAAAAACGCCTTGGAAGACATGGCTCTTACAGACATCATTGATAAGATCTATGAGGTCACTCCCGTCGAGCTGTCAATTCACAGTGACAGCATGGACGTGGACGATCCCGATGCCATGGTTTACAATGCCGGACTTACCAATCTGGATAATGTAAAAGAAGCCGCGATATCTGAACCCATGATGTCCTCACAAGCATATTCCCTGGTATTGGTACGCGCAACCGACGAAAACGCCGTTGCCGATATCGCTAATGAGATGAAAACCGGGATCGACACCGCAAAATGGATCTGTGTTGCGGCCGATGACCTTCAGGTCGTATCTTATCGTGACGTTATCCTGCTGTTCATGGTATCCTCAGAATTGTCTGATGCTATAACCTCGCAGAAGATCGTCGATGCATTCCAGCAGGTCTGCGGCGGCGCTGAACTTGTCAGCTACTAATGCTCCTGATAGATGCAATAACATGAAGCCTCCTATGGATAATCATCTGCTTACTATAGTGTAAGAGAAAGGCTCCTATAACAACATGATATTTTCCAGCATTACATTTTTATATTTCTTTCTTCCAATCGTCAGTCTTTGTTATCATATCATTCCAAGACGATTTAAAAATGCGTGGTTACTTATGGGCAGCCTTTTGTTTTACATCCTGGGAAGTCCCGCCGGTCTTCCTTACCTTTTGATCGTTATGCTGACCGGTTATTTCGGCGGTCTGCTCATAAATGCATTGACCGGAAAAAAGCTGCTTCGCCGGATTCTTTTTTGGGGTTCTGTCTTTCTATGTATTGCGCTGCTTTTCTTCTTTAAATATTTTGAGCCGGATTCCCTGCCGGTGGGCATCAGTTTCTTTACATTTCAGGCTGTGGGCTATTTGGCGGATATTTACCTGAACAGACAAAAGCCAGAAAAGGATCCCATCACTTTCTTTACGTTTATTACCTTTTTTCCTCAGCTGATTGCCGGACCGATCGTCCGTTTTCAGGATATCTCCGCGGAGCTTGCTTCACGCAAAACTTCCCTTGACGATATCACGGACGGACTGAAGCGGTTTCTTCTGGGACTGTTTAAAAAGGTTCTGGTGGCGGATCAGCTCTCCGCTGCGATCAGCTCCTGGGGGACGCCCTCGACCGTTGCGATTCACTGGATGATCGCCATTGCCTATACATTGCAGATCTATTATGATTTTTCGGCATATTCCGACATGGCGATCGGCATGGGAAGACTCTTTGGATTTCATCTGCCTGAAAATTTCAATTATCCCTATATCTCAAAAAGCATCACCGAATTCTGGCGACGCTGGCATATAACGCTTGGAAGCTGGTTCAGGGACTATGTCTATATCCCGCTCGGCGGAAGCCGCAGAGAGCTCAGACGGACGTGCCTCAATCTTCTGATCGTCTTTGCGCTGACCGGTCTGTGGCACGGGATCGGATGGCAGTTTTTATCATGGGGGTTATTTTACGGCATCCTGCTTGTTCTGGAAAAATCTTTCCTGTTAAAATGGATGGAGCGATGGCAGGCATGGAGCCGGCATTGCTACACGATGCTGATGGTCATCTTAGGCTTCGTGATCTTCCGTTCCTCCACCCTGTCCGGCGCATGGGACTTCCTGCGGGGTATGTTTGGGATGTCACATCTCCCCCTGTGGGATCGGGATACGGCATTTTACTTTAAGGATCTCCTATTTTCGCTCTGCCTGTTTATCCCCTTTTGCACGCCGATCCTTCCGGCGCTCAGAAAACTGTCGATCCAAAATCAAAAGCTTGCCAAAGCAGGCGCTATAGTCAGCATAGCCGCCTATCCGCTGATATTTCTGCTCTGCAGCGCATGGATCATCACGGAGACGCCGCAGCCGTTTTTATACTTTCAGTTTTAGAAAACACAACCCAAAAGCACGACCATATAATTTACAAATTTTAATATAAAACAGTTACACTTCAATAGGGAAAAAGAGGAATATTTCATGAATACAAAAAAGCCGGATGATACTAAAACTGATATTCGCCAAGAAACCGCATGGCAAAAGCCGCTGCAGCTTCTTATGCTTGCAGTCCTTTTCCTGTGCTGGCTGTTGGTGGGAGGATATTATCTTATCTCTGAACCAAAGGAGTATTCCGCCGCGGAAAGACGCAGGCTTGCCGNNCGCTCCCGCTCTTACCTTTACCTCGATCAAAAACGGCTCCTATCTTTCCTCTATGGAAAATTTCGTCAAAGACCAGTTCCCGGCAAGAGACAGCTTCCGAAATGTTAAGACGGCTTCTTCCCTCTATGGCTTCCTACGCCTTCAGGACAAAGGATATACCATCCGTGACGGACACCTTGCCCTGATGGATATGACATTAAACGAAGCATCCGTCACTTATGCCTGCACGCAGATGCAGTATCTTTATGATGCTTATCTTGCGGACAGCGGATGCCGGGTATATTACTGTATCATACCGGATAAAAACTATTATCTTGCGCTGTCTGATCCATCTTATCCGACGCTGGATTATGAAGCGCTGGAGAGCCGGATCCATGAGCTGCTGGATTTTGCTAACCCGATCGATATCAAAAATGATCTGACACTTTCTTCTTTTTACCGGACCGATACCCACTGGAAGCAGGAAAGCCTTTTGCCTGCGGCAGACACTATCCTTTCCGCCATGTCGGCGGATAACCGGATGATATCAGAGGAATATCGCGTCGAAACCGCTTTGGACAGCTTCCATGGCGTCCTATGCGGCAATATGGGGTGGAATATCCCATCGGAGCCAATGCATTATCTGACCAGCGACCAGATCCTGTCAGCCGAAGTCAGCCATCTTGAAAACCGTGGCTGCAGCACGGTCTATGATCCCCACTATCTGACCTATGACGGTCCTGGGGCTGATCCGTACTCCTTCTTTTTATCCGGCTCCAGCGCATTTATTACAATAAAAAATATAGCCGCTTCCCCCGCGGCATCTGAAACCAACGCCGCAGGGGAACAGCCGTCTATCCCACAGTCCGGAGAGTTAATCGTCTTTCGTGATTCTTTCGGGAGCAGCATCGCCCCGCTCTTTCTGGCAGGCTATGACCGGATCACCCTGATCGATACCCGCTATATCAATCCCTCTTTAATAGGCGATTATATTTCATTTACGGATCAGGACGTACTTTTCTTATACAGTACACTCCTCATCAATAACAGCTACTCTTTAAAAGCCCCGGTGCAAAACTCACACTGATTCCAATACTACCGCATGCGCCACGCCGGGCACCGTATTGCCTTCATTAAAGCTTGTCTTGCTTAAAAGCGCGCCTGTAGGGACAAACAGGACCTTTTTCCACTGCTTATCCTCCAGATTCCTTAAGATCAGCGTTGAAAGGACAGCCGCCGAGCAGCCGCAGCCGCTTCCGCCCGCATGCGTATCCTGTCCGCACGCCGAGCCGTTGATCTCTTTTGCGTCCTGCTTGATATTGCTCCGCTCAGAGCCCTGATAGGAAGCCGCCTTTTGATCCGCAGCCTTTTCCACCGTTACATTTCTATTATCAGTGCGGATCGGCTCTGCATATGCCGCCCCGCTTCTTCCATAGATCTCAATACCGCAGTCCATATGCACTTTGCTGATGTCAAATCCCTTTTCCTTCAGCAGATGGATCAATGCCGTCTGTCCGATCACGCCGAGATCTCCCGTGATGATCCGGTCATAATCCTCCGGCACACAGGAAAAATCAGTAAAATGACGATAGATCGTATCTGCTGCCGCCGGCGCCATACATGCGCCCATATTCATGGAATCCTTTAATCCGTAATCCACTACTTTACCCGGTGTGATCGCCGTGATCTTTGCGCGGCAGCCATGGTTTTGCTGATCAGATAAGACAAACGCGCCGCTTGCAGTCACCGTTCTCGTCGCGGATAACGGTCTTTGACCGCCGTAATCCAATGGAAAACGAAACTCCTTTTCCGCGCTGGCAAAATGACTTGATGTAACGCAAACGGTCTTGTCCGCATATCCCCCATCAATCAGTATGCTTCCAAGGCACAGCGATTCCCCACAGGTAGAACATGCCCCATAAAGTCCAAATATCGGTATCTGACAGGATGCGCTGCCAAAACAGCTTGCCATGGACTGTCCCAGCAGGTCGCCCGATAACAGGTATCGTATATCTGTTTCCTGCAATCCGCCCTTTTCCAGCGCCATCCGGACCGCTTGTTTCTGAAAGCTGCTCTCAGCTTCCTCCCAGCAATCTGCTCCCAGCTTATCATCCTCGGCAATCAGATCAAACCAACCGCCCAAAGGTCCTTTCTGTTCTTTGCTTCCGCCTACGGCAGCAGAAGAATGAATAAAAACAGACCGGCTGAATTTTATGCTCTGCATACCGACCTGTCTTACTTTCTGATTGTCCATACTAATACCCCTGCCTTTCCACAGCCTGCGAACTTTAATGCACTTTAGTGCTATGTCGCAGGCGCAATGCCTTTCTCTCATCTGCGCAATTACCATTGCAAAATCTCAGGTGTAGTATATGGAGCTCTTCAATATTTTATTCTGTTTCATATCAAAGGAAGATGATATTCATTTTGATTTCACCTGTGCCATTGAAAACAAGGCTTCTTGCAAAAGTTTAGAGAAATTGATGTTATTTTTTTCAGCAAAAGTATTTAGCCACGCAGGAATAGTAAGATTTTTTCTTACAGCTTTTTCACCATATTTTTCTTCATAAGTATCAAGGTCTAATAATAGCATATTTATCATACACCCTTTTTCAACAGCTATTTCAGAATAGTCAGAAGCCTGTGGGATTTTTTCCCCATCTTCAAGTTCTCCCAATATCCAACCACTGGCTGCGTCAATCCCCATTTCAATTGCTTGTTCCAAGTCTTTTCCCTCTGTTACACAACCGGGTAAATCCGGAAATTCTACCACGTATCCACCGCTTTGATCTGTAAAAGGCTTAAATATAGCCGGATAAATTAATTTCAATATATTCACCTCCATTTATATAAATCGGGCAATTGGAGCTTAAAGCCCCGCTTGTTTCATAATTGATTTTACCGTATCGGGATTTAAATCCCCTCCATGTTCCGGAATCGTAACTTTTCCAGGCTTAGTCGGATGTTTGTATTGATGGTGTGAACCTTTTTGCTTTACTTGATACCATCCGTTTTTTAATAACATACTCTCCATTTCGCGAAATCTCATTCAATACCTCCTTATTCATCCATGGCATCTCTCCCTTCTGATTATTGATTACATTGTAATACGCATTATGCGTATTGTCAATATTTCATTTCCCTTTTCAGAAAAGTGTTCCTATTAACTACTCCACAAACTTGAATTTACTTTTTTTCAGATACTTTTGCAATAACAAGACAAACTCCAATACAAATAATAAAAGGTATTGCCCAAACAAAAGCCATACTTGCAGGAGCACTGTATCCACGATATTCAATCCCCCATTGCATTTCACAATATTTATACGCTACCGTTGCACACATCACATTAGCAATTATTGCCGCTACAGTATAAGCAGCTTTCTGAATTTTTCTCATACCATATTTTCTCCTAAATTCTGATTTGTCAATGTTATTATAACCTATTTTATACGGGTACACAATTTCGAAACGGAGGTAGTGATTATAAAAGAACAAGAATCGATTAACTTAAAATTATTCAAATTGAATTGTAAAACCGCCATATGTCTGATCATTATCTGATTCAAGTGCGTCACAAAGTTCAAACCCAATATTTTCCCCTGCGGAAGTATCAACGTCAAATATCCGATAGCGTGAACTGCCACCTACCTCACCTTCGTTTCCTTCTTCGTCAACCACATATAAACTATGCTCCTCTGCTGACGATGCATAAGATTTTGTTAATGCTTCCACATTCGTATACTCCGGACATAAAACATACATCTCTGTTATATTGTCTTGTAAATGAATACTCACGCTTTCCTGCTCTGTATAATTTACAGAAAATATGTACTTTTCGTACCCCTTATCCGAGAGCAGATAAATATATATCATCCGCACATCCCATTCATCAGAAACTAAGAACTCATTTTCACTGTCCAGAATATCATTGATCTCTAACTTTGACTCTGTATTTACTTGTTCAAAATAATCATCCATATCGCTAATTCTTCTTGTTCTGCCGAATATCGTTTCCTCACCCTCTATATTAGACTGTTCAGTTACAAACGACTGCAAATTATCCACATATTGATTGTCATTTTTATCACATCCGGAAAGTATAAATATCAGCAATAACATAATCAAACCTGTTTTATATTTATTGAATGTCATGTCTCAAATCACTCCTCTCTATTTTGATGCTCCCCAATCTGCCGGAAACCGGGGAAGCCTGCCCTGTCCGGCTGTGGCTTATTTGTTTACTGTCCTGTGATTTCTAAAATATATTGATATGCAAATTCAATTCCATTACAAGTCAGATTTTCACACAAATGTGGTGGGGCACTCTCTGAAAAACCTGTAGGACGTAATTCTAAGCATCTTAACGAGCCAAATGTTTCTTCAAAAGCAGACGCACTGCGCTCTGTATCCACCAGCACCATGCAATCCAACCGCAGACCATATTGTTTGCGGTTCAACAGCAGTTTCAAATAATTCACTCAAACAGATTATTGTTGTTCTCGCACAGTTTATATCATCGTTCCAGTACAATTCATGTACCCGATTTGTTATATATTCTTTCATTATGTGACACCTCAATAACTCCCAATAAACTGATTCTCCCGCCATTCACCCCCTGCCCCCTCGCAATAAGTCCGGGCAGACCGCAGGGGTAAAGGTTTATGCGACTCTGCGGAATAGGGTGTAAATTTTATACCTGTATATCCAAAGACGGCCTCGGCTTTAATGCAAATTCGCTGCTGCCTTTTACAATACGATTTTCTACATGTTCGCGAGTAATGTTGCGTACAATACTTGTATCAAATGACTGTCCATGCTGCCAGTTAGGGTTTGCTTCTCTTACAGCTTCGTAAAACGCTTTTCTATACATTCGTTCATATTGTCCAAGTGTCCATGTACCGCTTAATCTATCCGGTTTGTCAACGCTTAACTGATAGCGCGTAAAAACTTCAGTACGTTTTGTTGTATCGCCATTGGCAACTCCTTTTTCTTGTATGAAATGGCGCATTGTTTCATCAAACATATCCTGCCGGGCAGTTTCGGAAACATCTATTATTTTATGGAATTCAGACGGGTCTTTACCTGTAGCGTCCATTCCAGCTACACCATAGGGATTTACGAAATCACCGTCCTCATCAAAAAGTCCCATATAATTACGAATAAATGTTTCTTCGTCTGCTTCAAGTGGATTTTTAAATTTAAAATCAAGATCGTCATATTTTTGTCCAAGCATTTGCTTAAGCATTTTCAGTTTTTCCAAATCCTGTTCAATCTTTGCTTCCGCAGCAGACTTAGTTGCTTCCCCGTTAGGATGTCCTTCATCATACATTGCTTTAGCACGTTTGTATCGTGCGCTGTTTGTGTTAATTGCACCTGTGTAAGGCTTATAACCTACGCTCATTGACATGCCATCATCCTCCCTGATAAAAATATTTTTTGCCAGCCTTGGTCTTCATATAAAATATACTGCTTTATAAAATTTTCGGCAATTGCGCCTGCTTTTCCTACCCGGATTGCAGAAAATGGACGT
>DLOQ01000003.1:0-9377 GCA_002479655.1 Lachnospiraceae bacterium UBA7480 | reverse complement strand
CGCCGCATATGGTGGTGAGCCATCTGCGGCGGTTAGCTTTTGTGTGTTTCTTTATCTAAGCAAAACATTATAAAAAGAAATGGCGGCTTTTTTGCCAACGTGCGGTAGATTATTACAAATACCAGTTTTTATTTCATTATAAAGCCGGTTATTGATAGTCAATAGAATTGGCTTCTTCTTGTGTTAATTTTCCGTCCTCCACTGCTCTGTTGATAGCTTCTTGCAATTCTTTTTGGGTTTCATAATCTCCAATGTGGATAGCACTGCCGTCACTTCTTACAAAAACAGTACTGTAAGTCGTGATTATATCATCACCGTTTGGGGATATTTGAGCATAGTCGATACCATCTTCATTCGGTTTTGCGTACAACACTCCGGCTTTGATTTCCTCCAAAATTTTTTCATATTGGGTAATTTGGGTATCTACAATTTCTTGCGTCCATTCGTGATAGACACCTTGCCCGTCATACCAGCCACTACCTGTGCCAATTAAAGCCTCAAGCTCTGCTCTCTGTTCAGCAATCCAGTTCTCATACTCGGAAACAGTCCACCAGTCAATTTGAGGAAGAGATTTCTCATAGTCTGATTGGGACACCCATTTACTGCCATCAAGGCTGAACTGCACCCCATCTTCACCATCCCTGCATAGCATATCTTGTTCAACCGTCACGGGTGGTGTTGCTTCTGCTTGATTTTGTGCAGCATGAGCCGAAGCAAAGCCCGCAAAACTAAGAAGCATTACAGTTCCCATCCCTGCACCAAGTACCATTTTCATTTTCATAAAAATTACCTCGCTTTCGCAAAAATATAGTCGCCCTTTTTGGAGCGACTATATAATATCAAATCACTTTGGATTTTGTTTGCATGGAATATGGATTTTCAATGGAGTTGGTTAAATTATATGGCTTTATTAATCTTAAACCAAAAACAGACACCTTGTTCCGTATTGGTAATACCATATTTTGCCCCATGTCTTTCAAAAATCCCACGGACAATATACAATCCTAAGCCTGTTCCTCCTGTATTGCTGTTTCGGGAAATGTCTGCGCGATAAAATGCTTCAAACAAACGGGGAAGAGAATTTATTGGGATTTTTACACCTGTGTTCTCTATCCGGCAACTTATTTCCGCTGTTGTTTCTTCTGCAATAACACTAATTCTTTCTCCTTTTGGCGAATAACGAATAGCATTTACCAAAATATTTTGTACTGCGCGTTCTATCTCCTCCTTTTCAAGATAACATATTATTTTATCCGGCACATTTACATCAAGCAATAGTTTTTTCTCTGAAATGCAATCTGATAAAGCAGTTATCTCTTTTCTGAGCAGTTCAGCAAGATTTATTTTCTGTCGCTTTAATGCTGTATTGTTGTTATCCATTTTAGAGATATAAAGAAGCTCCTTAATTAATGTTTCCATTTTTTCAGTTACCGTTAAAGAACGCATGAGATATTTGGAATGATCTTCATAACCGGCTACATTGTTAAGCATTCCGGACAAGTGTCCTTTCAAAATAGTTAATGGGGTTTTTAGTTCATGTGAAGCAGCTGCAAAAAAATCAATCCTTTGACGCTCTATTTCCTGTTCCTTTTCTATATCGGTTTTAAGCTGCATATTTGCAGCACGAAGTTCCTCCATAGAGTGCGAAAGTGACGCTGATAAATAATTCAAATTATGAGCCAAACGTCCAAGTTCGTCGTTTCTTGTTTCATCACATTTACCCGAAAAGTCTAAGGCTGCAATTTGTTCAGAAATCTTACTTAGTTGTAAAATCGGTCTTGTAATAAAACAGGAATAGAATAATGAACATAATAACGACAATCCAAATACCATCAGAAGGACATACGGAAAGATAGAAATAAGTACATCTGTTGATTGCCGGACAACAAATAAATCAGTGAACACTATAAGAGTATAGTTGTCCCCATTATTTAAGGTTACAGTAAAAGTTTGCGAACTTCTTTCTGTTAAAAAAGGAAGATCGTCCGTATTTTCATCATAAGTAACATAAGTCTCATAACATACTGTGTCGCCATCTTGTATAATGTTTTGGGGATATACTGTATTGCCGTTATGATCGTCCAGCCATACGCTTACATCGGCTTCCCTTTCAAAGTCGGAAATAGCTTCAATACATTCAGTCACGTTATCAAATGCAGAAAGTGTTTCAATAAGTTTTAAGGACTCCTTTTCTGTATTCTGATTAAGTGTTTTTAGATATGATGTTGGCATAATTTTCAAAATACAAGAAAAAGTACCACAACAAGCCACCATAAGCAAGAAGAATGTAATCAAAAAAACCTTGACAGATAATTTTCGTTTAATCACATTTATCAATTCTATATCCCACCCCTCTGATTGTTTCAATATAATCTACGGTCAACTTTTTTCTAAGGTTTTTTATGTGGCTGTCAACAATACGATCCTCGACATAAGCATCTGCTCCCCATAGACGGTCAAGCAACATCTGTCTTGTAAACACACGCCCCTGATTTTCAAGCAGAATTTTCAGAAGTTCAAATTCTTTTTGCGTCAATAATATTTCCTGTTCCTTATGGTATAAATGAAAGCCATCTATATCCATACGCAACTCTTTATATTCAATTATGCTATTGCCGGAAATTTCAGTCGAACTTCGCCGTAATATAGCAGCAATTTTACATAGCAAGATTTTGGGAGAGAACGGTTTTGATATATAGTCATCAATTTTTTGGCTGAATCCTTTCAATTGGTTTTCTTCGTCCGAAAGCGCGGTAAGCATAATAATTGGCACTTGTGATTTTTGACGAATTACCTCACACACGCCAAAACCATCAATCTTAGGAAGCATAATATCCAATAAAACCAAACTGATATCTTCACTAAAATTAGAAATACCTTCAACGCCGTTAGAAGCGATAATTACTTCATACCCCGCGTCAATCAGATGATTTTGCAATATATCTTGAATATCAATATCATCTTCTATAACTAAAATTTTTTGCATACAACACCCTCCTCTAAAACATAATACACTACTTATTTGAATTTTTAATGGAGAATTTGTAATCAAATCTATATTTTAAGATTTAGGTTCCTTTAGCTTGCCGTCAACAGGTTTTTCCGTTTCCTTTGGCATCAATCACATACGACTGAATTTTGCCACGCCGGTGCGGTTTTCTTCGCATAGCTTGTGTACCTGTCTTTCTGAACGTGCCAGCCATTCCTCCCCCAAGACTCCACTGGCGCTGCATATAGGATTTCAGATTTTCCGTGCTTTGCCGATATGCCTAACAAGCCACCTGCGGATTATCAAAACTACACCCTCTGCCACAGCAGCATACTATCCTGAAACATAGCTGCCAGCTTCCCGGTATCTTTCAGCCAGGACAGATAGGAACGCACTGTGCTGCCAACCAGTACATACTGCTCAAAATTCATGGCAAGCCCGTAACCTTTGAACACTTCCCGCAGAATCCTCTCAAAATACATCGGCTCTTTGCAGATGGATAAAATTCTCTCCGCCACCTCATGTACTTTATCTCTGTTGAAGCGTACAAGTTCCTTTATATCAGCAGACGCTTCCGCATGAGCCGGAACGAACATGGTAGCTTCCATCCCCTCCACCATATCCAGTGTTTCCAGATAAGCACCCACGTCATAAATAAATGATACTGCATACTTCTCCAAGGTTTCCCTGCTGCTGATACAGTCCGCAAGGAAAACCACGCCGTCCGGCATACGGAATCCCACCATATCAAAGAAATGCCCCGGTAAGGATATAATCTCAATCTCCTTCGGAAAACCTTCATCTGAAAAATCCGTCACATTGCTGTTCTGCGCCATCAGGAACTTATGCCGCAAATCCTTACACGGATAACCGCCGTAAAGGAAGGACGGCTCCAAGACCGGGTATTTTGTGAAAGCCGCCTCTATGCCGCCGGAATAAACCTTACATCCTGTCTGTCCCTGCAGGTATTTGTTCCCACCGATATGGTCTGCATTGGAATGGGTGTTCAGTATGGCTGTCAGATGCCAGCCGTTCTTATCCAGTATCTGCCTGACCTTCCTCCCTGCATCCTTGTCATTCCCACTGTCAACCAAATAGACATTATCCTTATCTGCAACATAGACACCTATCTTTGCCGGACAGTTTATGTAATAGCACTTTTCACTGACCTGTACCAATTCGTACATCTCCGATTCCTCCTTTAGCTGTGCGGATAAAATATTAAATTATAAGCTGCACAGGATTTGTCCGAAACATTGTAATATCCGTGGGAAACATCCGCCCGGAACCGTATGGACTGCTTTTCCTGTAGCAGCACTTCCTTCCCACCAACCACCATTTTCAGCGTCCCCTGCACCAGAAAGACATATTCCTCCACGCCTGCCACATGGGGGAGCGAGCTATGCTCCACACCTGCGTCAAACTCAATATAGAATGCTTCCACATTCCTTACCGGATCAAAGGGGAACAGCGAGTATGCCCTCATGCCCCCGTTTTCTTCCGTGATCATATCCCTTTCGTCAAGCCCCGCAACCGTATATTGCGCTTCATCCTGTTTACAGAAAAAGGACAATGGTATTCTCAGCCCTGTTGAAATCTTCCACAATATGTTGATGGTGGGCGAGGACTGGCCCCGCTCGATCTGCCCTAACATGGGCTTGCTTACGCCTGTCAGTTCTGCAACGTCATCCAGCGTGAGCTGCCTTGTGTTGCGGATTTCTTTCAGTCGCTCTCCTATCTTTAATGAAATCTGCTCCATGATTTCTCCTTCTGTTTGTTTTCGCATACAAAATACATTATAACATACCATCAAATAAAAGGAAAGAGTCGGCACAACTAATTTCCGCTATCAGACCGCCCGTCCTGCCCGTGGAAATAACTGACCGCCGCATATGGTAGTGAGCCATCTGCGACGGTTGTCTTTTGTGTATTTCTTATAAATATCTGTTCTCACATACGCTGCTGATTATGTGATGAATTTCCCGCATATGGGAACAATGGGTCAGACAGCCGGAAACTGAAACTCTCCCTGTCTACCATCCCCACCACTTTTCTGCTGTCGTACAGTTCAAGCAGGAATCCGGCTACCTGCCTGCTCGTGTGGTATGTTCCAAAAGACTCATCATAGTCATATTCACTGACATTGTTTGCGACCATTCCGAACTCTGTCTTTGTTGCCGCCGGTGCCAGCACCTTTGCCCTCATTTTTGCACCCGCTTCTTCCAACTCCCATGCCAGCCCTTCCGTAAATGTGCTGACATAAAACTTCGCCGCACAGTACGTCACTGCCGTAGGAACAATGGTGTAGCCTCCGCATGAGGATATATTGATAAGCTGCGTTCCCTCTGCATCCTTATAATCACGGACATACAGTGAGGACAGAATTGTCAGAGCCCCTATGTTCAGATTCAGCATCATCCTAATCTTACCCAAGTCCTGATCCGCCACGCTGTCATAGTTGCCAAAGCCCGCATTATTGATCCATGTTTCAATCTCATAATCCCTCAAATCTTCATAAAGCCGGTATACGTTTTCCGGCACAGATAAATCAGCGCTTCTGATAACAATATCCAAATCCGGGTGTTTCCCTAAAATCTCCTGTTTCAGCATTTCAAGCCTGTCTTTGCGCCTTGCTGTTATGACCAGATTTTTTCCCCGCTCAGCAAATGCCTTTGCTGTTTCGTACCCAATACCTGAACTTGCCCCGGTAATGACCGTATATTTTCCTGTTCCCTGAACCATTTGAAAATCCTCCTTCGATTTGGTATAATCCAACCATACAATGTAGAGTAAACTCTATGTCAAGAGGATTGAGGTGATTTTTTATGGAATATTCCATCGGAGATTTTTCAAAATTGACGGGGCTGGGCATCCATACCCTGCGCTATTATGAACACGAGGACTTAATTACGCCGGAAAGAAATTCCAGCAATCGCCGTTGTTATTCTGATAAAGACCTCACATGGATCGAATTTATCAAACGCCTTAAAGACACAGGAATGTCAATTAAAGAAATCAAGCACTATGCCGAACTCCGGGCAGCAGGTGATCCCACCCTTTTTGAAAGGATGGAGATGCTGGTACAGCACCGCCAGGCACTTAATGAGCAGATTGCAATGTTACAGGAACATAAGATTAAATTGGATGAGAAGATTGAATTTTACAGAAATGAGATTGGGCGTGTGAATAATGGCATTATTGAAAACTGAACATATAAATGACAGACCGCCACATATGGTAGTGAGCCATCTGAGGCGGTCTTATACTGTCAGATATGTATCTGAAAATCCTCAAAGTCAAATACACCGTTTCCTTGTTTCAGTTTCCCTTCATCTGATAACTTGCTGAATCCATTCTCGATCCTGCCAATTATATCAATGGGAATACTCAACTGATGATGTCCGGGCAAAATCCGGTTTATACTTAGATTCTGTATTTTCCTTACCGACCGCCAGAATAGCTGTGGATCTGTGGACGGATAAAATGCATCAAGGCATCCCTCATATATTAAGTCGCCGGAAAACAAATATTTTTTATCCTGCTCATAAAAACAGCAATGCCCCGGTGAATGTCCGGGAGTATGAATAACCATTAATTTCCTGTTGCCTAAGTCCAGACAATCCTCATCATGTAAAACCTGCTGCGGTATCCCCTTGAAAATCCGGTAATCGTCAAGTATAAAATCTTCCGGGAAATCACATGGTTTACACATCAGATTCCTTTTTACTACCTGTAAAGGGATTGGAAATCTGGCTGATAACCAGTCCTTCTCTGCTTCGTGGACTGCAATATTCTCAAAATACTTATGCCCACCGATATGATCCCAATGGATATGGGTGGTGACTGTCATAACGGGTAAAGGTGTAAGGCTATCCACAACCGTTTTTATGTTGCCAATCCCCAAACCTGTATCAATCAAAACAGCTTTTTCCGTTCCACATATTAGATAGCAATGAGTTTCTTCCCAATGCTTATATTCGCTGATAGCAAAAGTGTCCTTATCTATCGCTTCAACCGTAAACCACTCATCCATATTCACATCTCGCATTCTAATTTTTATTTAACTCCATCTCCCTAAACGTGCCAGCCATTCCTCCTACAAGGCTCCACTGGCGCTGCATATAGNNGCCACCTGCGGATTATCAAAATGCTCCATGATTGCGCAGGCGGCACAGTACCCGCTTTCCATCCCGGCTGATATCCCTTCGCCCATAGGGTTCAGAAATCCAGCAATCTCCCCGGCAAAAAGGACTCGCCCAACTCCGTAGTCTACACGACATCCCGGACGGATATGCGGCATCAGCCACTTTTCGCTCTTGGTCTGCTTGCCAATCTGCAGGTGGTGCTTCTCTTCCATGTAGGAAATGAAACGCCCGTAATAATGGCTGATCTTATCCATATCCTTCACGGACACACCAAGCACCAGCAGGTCATCCTTTACATTGAACCACGCATCATATTCCGACAGTTCCGGCTGCAGGTACGCATAAAAGTAATGCAGGTCTAAATCTATGCTGCCCTCGTTGAATGTCTGGAATGTGGTTATGTATCCGGGAACCTCCCCGGTGATCTTCCGCTTCAATGGCCCGACAACGCCCTCGCAGTCCAGGACATACCTTGCACTTTCCGTATAATTATTTTCACCGTGCAGGCTGACTTCCACAAATCCATCCTGCTCCGTGCATGAGAGGGCAGACACGCCATCCCTGACCTCCGCCCCGCTCTCCTTCGCCTTTTTGGCAAGCCATCCGTCAAAATGGCTGCGCCATACGTTAAGCCCTTCCTGCTCAAAGCGGTATTCCTTCCCTATGTCATTTGTGAATATCATGCCCCTGTTATCTGTCGGAGTACACATGGCAGACTCCGGCACATCCTCCCCGAAATAAGTCTTCACAAGCTCCATTGATTTCTTTATCAGAACGCCCGAACAGGATTTATACCTTGGCATTTTGAACTTCTCCACCAGAAGAACTTTATAGCCTTTTTCTGCTAAAACTTTAGATGCCGTGCATCCTGCAGGCCCTGCTCCGACTACTATCACATCATACATCCGCTTTCCATCCTCTCTGCTGTTTCCTATTACTTCGGCAGAAAGCCGTTCCTGCTAAAGTAAAAATCCCCATTGATTATACCATAGAAAATTGTCTATTTTTCATCGGATGGCATGAAACGGCTATTTCCCGAGAAAGGAAAGCACAAAACAACCAAAAAGGGCATATTAACTTTCCAAGTAATTTTCCCTATTAATACGCCCAGCCCATTTATGAAAATGGCGAACCGCCGCATATGGTGTAAGTCCATAGCGACGGTCTGTTTATTATCCTTTTATTTTGTTCAGCATAAGGCAGGCATAAACTTGGCAAACAGATATAACCCCTCTGAGCTTGCAAGGACTTCATGCGGTACACCTGCCTGCATGATGGATATTGTGCCGGCTTCATACGGAATGGTACTGCCTGCATTTACACACCGCCCATGAGTTAGTATCTGCTTTTTCAGCCATAGATTACGCCTCTCGCCCCTTTTTAATATAAGTAACAAAATGGCGGGGAAATTCCCCGCCTTTCGGTGGACCAGGGCCTTTCGACCAGCCCAATCAGTGCTGACAATCCGCAGGAGCAAAGCTTTATGTGTCTCTGCGGAATATGGTATGCGGATCATATCCTCATATCCAGTGTACTGTCCGAAGACGATTTATTCACAAGTTTGTTTCCGCTTTTAACAAGCTGGCTTTCTACACTTTCCCTTGTGATGCCGTCCAATGCCCCGGCTTTAATAGGTTTTCCCGCTGTCCAAGTAGGATCTGCCGCTTTTGCTGCTGCAACAAATGCCCGTGTATATGCCCTTTCATACTGTTCCATGGTATATCCTGCTGCCAATCGGTCTTTTTTCTGTATCTTGCGATACATATTTGTGTATACAACCGACCGCATTGTCGTATCACCATTCGCGATACCGTTTTCACGCAGAAATTCTTTCTTGGTCTGCTCAAACATTTCATCCTTGCTGCTCTCAGGAATGGAGATGATACGTTTCCGGCTGTTTGCGTTTTCCTCTGTCACAAGCAATCCGGCCAGCCCTGTAGTCGGATCAATATAATCTCCATCCTTGTCATACTGGCTCATCAGATTTTTAATTGCCTGCACATTTGTGAACATCTCACTGCTCCCGGCATGTTGCGTCATTTGTTTCACAGCCGCCTTATACTGCGCACTGTTCGTATTGATTCCCGCCGCTTTTAGCTGTGACTGCAAAGAACCATTTAACAGGTCCGACACTTTGAGCGGATTTACCACTCCCACATTACTTTTTGTCCCAAACATACTCTGAAATAACAAACCGTAATCTGTAATTTTTGACATCCCATCATCCTCCTATCTCAAAATTT
>DLOQ01000086.1:38048-42744 GCA_002479655.1 Lachnospiraceae bacterium UBA7480 | reverse complement strand
CTGACATTCCAGATGATAATAATCCGTCCCATCTACCAGAAGTGCGATATCCATGAGGGTAGACTTCGGCGGTGCTTCCCTGTTCTCCCAAAACGTGGAGGTCTCCGTATTCAGCAGCACGATGGATGTACCCTCCGGATATTCTTTTCCATACACTTCTTTAAACAGCGGAAAAAGCTGCTCCGGCATGGTATCAACGATGGCTTTTATGATCTCATCCCACAGTTTATTGCCGTCGTAAACTGCGGGCTCCGTCGTCTGTGTCTCGTTTGCCGTCTGATTTTCTTTTGGTATCTGCTTTTCCTTTGCCATCTGCTGTTCTTCGGATATCTGATTTTCTTTTGGTATTTGCTTATCCTTTGTCTTCTGTGTTTCTTTCGGCATCTGCTTTTTCTCCGGCATCTGCTTTTCTTTTATCGTGAGTGTTTTTTGTGTCCTGTTTTTCTTTTCCGTCATAAAACCTTCCTTTCTTCTTTTTTTCTTGCAGTACTTAAAAAAACCAAATACTGCGATACAAATAAGTAGCGTAAACTGTGAAATATGGCGAAACGCCGGGATTTTCGAACTGCCGGACGGCAGCCGCAAATGACTTNNAGTATATCAGCCATGATGGGAATTGTAAACATATTTTTTCAAAATTTCAAAATCTTTTGAAATCATAAAAATTTTTATATTTTGTTGGACATTCTCATAACAATTTTTTCTTTCATTTGTTGTTCAACGTCGCTTCCTAAAATCATTTGGTAAAATGGCAAAATCGAGGAGCCGTTCACGCAAGCAGTTCCCCAAGAAGTTTAATTTTGTTTTATTTGACGGTTTTCGACGTTTTCCTATAGCATAGTATGATAATAGAAAAAGACAGTATTTGACCAATCATAATTCGCACAATCTGCATGCTATCTGCCTCACTATTTGAAATTACATGCAGCAGATTCGTTACGACAACATTATTAAATAAATGGTCGCCAAGTCCCATCCATAATGCCCCTGTCATTTTATATAAGAGCGACCATTTTATACTCATAATTCCAGCCAAAATGATATAGCCAATGCCCATTACCATGGAATTGGCAAACGATGTATTCCCCTCCACATAATCTCTTAACGGCATAACCCAATGCCAGATTCCAAACAAAAAAGCAATAATAAGTACAGCGCTAATAAAGGATAACTTTTCACCAAGAATTTTCATAAACAAGCCGCGAAACACGCCCTCTTCCATCCATACATTTATGATATTGAATACAATACATAAAATCAGAAAAAGAGCGCCATAGTGCCTTATTGCTTCTCCATTTAATGTAAATCCACTTATGTAAAAGGCTAATGATACATTATGATTGACTCGGTAAAGTATAAGACATTCTATGGAATATGCCACAAAGAAGCAACAGCTTCCTAACAGGAACCCTTTCATAATATCAGTCGCTACTCTATTTTTTATGAATCCAATACTTTTCCAATTATCACCACAAAAATGAAGAACAATCGCCAAAACGACAATTCCAAAAACCTTGTGCAAAAAGTTTTCTGAAATGATTGTCTCATCTGTCCTGATGACAAAATATTCTATCAATCTTGCCAAACCGCATATCGCAAATATAACCACGCAGCTTAATATTGGCTTCTTTTTTACAATGTTTTTCATTAGTTTTTCCCTCAAGCTCTAAATTTTACGTTATATTTGTTTTCCTGTAATTTTAAATTATTAACGACACGAAGAATATACATGCGCCTACTTATACAAAAAGGGAGCTGCGTTCCTTTTTTGTATAATACTCTATTTGTTTTAAGTATTACAAGGATTTTTTGAAACTATTATCTTCATTTTTTCCTTAGGTTACAATCCAGCGCCATGCCAATGGCCGCCAACAAAATTTAATGACTTGCACCCCTTTCCCTAAAGTGTTAGGATAACCTTATGGGCCGTTTCCGCCCCGGAAAGGAGTACAATGATCCATGAGTTATATCCGGCACAAAGCTGAGGAATCCCTTGAGGATTACCTTGAAACCATACTGATCCTGAGCAGACGTCTTTCTGTTGTGCGCTCCATCGATGTGGCAACCGAACTGGATTATTCCAAACCCAGCGTAAGCGTCGCCATGAAAAACCTGAAAAACCGTGGATACATCACCGTTTCCGAAGAAGGATATCTCCATCTGACAAAAGAAGGACAAATAATCGCGGAAAGCGTCTATGAACGCCATACCCTGCTGACAGACTGGCTCGTCCATCTTGGCGTTGACCCCAAGGTTGCGGCAAACGACGCCTGCAAAATGGAACATGACATTACCCCCGAAAGCTATGAAGCAATGAAAAAATGTATCCTGCCCATTCTAGGACGTGACTGAAACCTAGATTTTAGGAGGGTATCTTACTCTTTCGGATGGCAGGAGCCGTTCATGGCGCAGCCTGCGCATCCGCAGCCACAAGAGGATTTCCCTTTTTTCTTATTCCGCACCATACTGACAATGACAGCCGCCACAATGATGAGCAGCACAGCACTGATGACGATCGTCGCCAAATTTTCTATGATCCATGCGATCATTAAAATCCCTCCTGTCTTCATAATCCCTATATTACATGATGATCCGTATTAATCAAATCTATACTAAAAATGCCTGTTTCCGCACGGTTATCCTGCCATTTTCACCTTCACATTTGTGGTCAGCTTCGTCGCTTCCTTATACGGTTTGAACAGCATATAGACCATACCGCCGAGGATCACAATGGCGGCAAGAAGACCGATTACATTAAGCTTTCCGGTGAATGCCGAACCAATCTGATTCACCATCAGCGCCACGGCATAAGCCAGCCCGCACTGGTAGCCAATGGCAAACCATGTCCACTTCGCATTGTTCATCTCGCGTTTGATCGCGCCAATCGCTGCAAAACAGGGTGCGCACAGAAGATTGAACACAAGGAAGGAATATCCCGCTGCCATAGTGAAATTGGCGCCAATCTCAGACCATCCGCCGGGATAAAGAATGCCCATCGTGCCGACAATATTTTCCTTTGCCACCAGACCGGTGATGGAAGCCACTGCCGCCTGCCAGTNNACCCAAAGGAATAAAGATCCATGCGATCGCTCCGCCGATCATCGCAAGAAGCGACTGATCCATCTCTTCCTCACCAAGCATCCGGAATCCTTCTGAAGTAAACCCAAAGTAAGTCGTAAACCAGATAACGATAGTGGAAAGCAGGATGATCGTGCCCGCCTTCCTGATGAATGACCATCCGCGCTCCCACATGGAACGCAGGACATTGCCCGCCGTCGGCAGGTGATAGGCGGGAAGCTCCATAACGAAGGGCGCCGGATCGCCGGAGAACATTCTGGTCTTCTTTAACATGATACCGGAAATAATGATCGCAGCCATACCGACAAAATATGCGCTGGTTGCCACCCATGCCGAACCGCCGAAGACCGCGCCGGCAACCATGGAGATAAATGGTACCTTTGCGCCGCATGGGATAAATGTGGTCGTCATGATCGTCATCCTGCGGTCACGCTCGTTCTCAATCGTCCTTGATGCCATGATGCCCGGAATGCCGCAGCCGGTACCGATCAGCATCGGGATAAAGGACTTGCCGGACAAACCGAACTTCCGGAAGATGCGGTCAAGCACAAAAGCGATACGCGCCATATAGCCGCATGCCTCAAGGAAAGCGAGAAGCAGGAATAAAACAAGCATCTGGGGCACAAATCCCAAAACCGCGCCCACGCCGGCCACGATACCATCATTGATCAGTCCTGTAAGCCAGTCAGTAGCGCCCGCTGCCTCAAGCGCATTGCCCACAAGAACCGGCACGCCGGGAACCCATACCCCGTAATCCGCCGGATCAGGCTCATCGCCATACTGTTCCATCACCGCAAGCGCCTCCTCATAATCCGAGGTAGCTGCCGTCTCTACCGTCACCTCCAGCGTTTCCTCATCCTGTACTTCATAAGGAAAATCTCCCTCAGGAGCCACGCCGTTTTCTTCCACATACACGTCATAACCATCCACAATGAGCGCGGCATCCCCGTATTCCTCCGAAGCCTCCCCATAGGCGGAGGCGCCGATGCCGAACAGATGGAAACCATCGCCGAAGAGACCGTCATTTGCCCAGTCCGTAGCAGCGGCTCCTACCGTCACCATAGATATATAATACACAAGGAACATGACCGCCGCGAAAATCGGAAGCCCTAAAAAACGGTTTGTTACGATCCTGTCAATCTTATCGGAATTTGTCAGCTTTCCCGCGGATTTTTTCTTTAAGCAGCCTTTGATGATACTTCCGATATAAATATACCGCTCATTGGTGATAATGGATTCCGCATCATCATCCATCTCCTCCTCAACAGCCTTGATGTCTGTTTCAATATGATCAAGAACAGCCTCTTCCAGCTTCATCTGTTCCAGCACCTTGTCATCCCGTTCAAACAGCTTGATAGCGTACCATCTCTGCTGTTCCTCCGGCATATCATGTACCGCCGCCTCCTCAATATGAGCAAGCGCATGTTCCACTGTTCCCGAAAATGTATGCATCGGGACAGTCTTTCCATTTTCTGCCGCGTCGACCGCAGCCNNGCCTCCGCAGCCTCCATGATGCCGTTTCCCTTCAGGGCGGAAATCTCAACCACCTTACAGCCCAGCGCCCTTGACAATTCCGCCGTGTTGATCTTATCGCCGTTTTTCTCCACCACATCCATCA
>DLOQ01000086.1:27767-38013 GCA_002479655.1 Lachnospiraceae bacterium UBA7480 | reverse complement strand
ATCGTGGTCAGGTAAAGGTTTCTCTCCAGATTCGTGCCGTCAATGATGTTTAAGATTGCGTCCGGTCGTTTGCTGATCAGATAATTCCTCGCCACCACTTCCTCCAATGTATAGGGGGAAAGGGAATAAATACCGGGAAGGTCAGTAATGGTGACGCCGTCATGCCTTTTCAGCTTCCCTTCCTTTTTTTCCACCGTAACACCCGGCCAGTTTCCGACAAACTGATTGGAACCGGTCAGGGCATTGAANNATTGGCTCACTTCTAAATATTCCATAATTCATTTATCATTCCTCACTTTCTTTTATTTTTTATTCAGGTAATTGCGAAACTCTGCTCAAATTCTTTCCTATTCTGTTATTGAGAGTTTCGAAATTACTTGTTTGTTAGTCATTACTAACTGTCACCTTGAACATAAAGGGGATCGCTCCCCTGCACATAAGTTATTTATTCAACTTCGATCATTTCCGCATCCGCTTTCCTGATGGAAAGTTCATAGCCGCGGACAGTCACCTCGATCGGATCGCCAAGGGGCGCGACCTTGCGAATCTGTACATCCACGCCCTTCGTCAGTCCCATGTCCATGATCCGGCGTTTTACCGCTCCCTCACCATGAAGCTTCACAACCCGGACGCTATCGCCGACTTTTGATTCCTTCAATGTTTTCATTGCCATTCTCCTCCTATCTCATAAAATTGATGTAAATGTGTATATCTCCGGATATCCGCACACTTCTCGTCATGCCGCCACCGGCTCAGACCATGATTTTCTGCGCCATCTCTCTGCTGACTGCAATACGGGAATCCTTCACATTCACAATGACATTGCCGCCAATGGCATTTACCACTGTGACGGTTCCTCCCACAACAAAACCGAGGTTTTCAAGATGTGCCCTGACTTCCTGTTTTCCCCCGATCTTCCTGATAATGCTTTCCTCTCCAACTTCTGCCAGTGTAAGCGGCATCATGCATTCACCTTCTTTAAATATATGTATTAGTTTTAACTAACTCTAAGCGTTAAATAAAAGTTAGTAATGCTAACCATATATTATAATATGACGGCATGTGATTTTTGTCAACGCAAAATTTTCTGCCAAATACATTTTCATCATACCAACCAATATGTTAGGAATTACTAACCCGTTGTTTTGTGCAACATGACTGACAAAAAATCAATACACAATCCTTGAAAGCCACTGGTAAAAGTTGTATAATATTTGTGGTTTTATACAATCAATAAAATGTATGTGGAGGTTCACCATGAGCGAGAACGAAAAGAAAACCGGCGGATGGCGCACCAACAAATGGGTTCGTGCCGCAATCCCCGCATTACTTTTGCACTGTAGTATCGGTACTGTATATTGCTGGTCAATATTCAGTCAGGAGATTGCCGACTATATCGGCTTTTCAAAAGGCGCAACGGAATGGGCATTTAGCTTTGCCATCTTCTTCCTTGGAATGTCGGCGGCATTCTTAGGAAATGTTGTAGAAAAAGATATTCACAAATCTTCCCTGATCGCTACGATCTGTTTTGCTGTCGGTATGGCAGGAACCGGTTTCTTCATTTACTATGGGCATGCCAATGCCACTGTCTTAGCTGACGGAANNACGCCTCTTGCATTGATCGGCATCTATATCTGCTATGGCTTTATCATGGGTATCGGCCTTGGCACGGGTTATCTTTCACCGGTGAAAACATTGATGTTATGGTTTGAAGACAGAAAAGGTCTTGCAACAGGTCTTGCAGTTGCGGGATTCGGCGCGGCAAAAGCGATTGCCAGCCCGATCATGCAGTCCATGCTGGACAATCTCGGCGACGGCGGCATCTATAAGATGTTCCTGATTTTGGCTGTTGTATATTTTGTCATGATGTTCATCGGTCATCTTCTGCTCAAGAAACCGGACGGATGGCATGAACCGCAAAGCAAGAGTGAGAAACAGAGTATCCTGTCTGTCATTAAGACAAAGCCCATTGCCAACTACATAGGTATCTGGCTGATGTTCTATATCAATATCACCTGCGGTCTGGCGCTGATCTCACAGGAAAAAATGATCGTTAAATGTATCGGTCTTGCCAGCTATGTCGGCATCATTTCCACGATTTCCGCAGTCTTCAACGCGGGCGGACGTCTCGGCTTTTCCGCATGGGCTGATACGATGAAAGACAGAAATACGATTTACAAGCTGATCTTTATCCTTTCTATTGCATTTACCGCCATCGTTCTTTTGACTAACGGCATTAAGAATGGTGAAGGCAATACGCTGTTGATCATCCTTGTACTGTGCCTGATCTTTATCGTCAACGCAGGATACGGCGGCGGCTTCTCCAATGTACCGACACTGTTATCCGACCACTACGGTATGGGAAGCATCAGCGCGATTCACGGTATTACTTTATCTGCATGGGCATTTGCCGGACTGTCCGGCAACCAGATGGCGGCTTGGATCGTTAAGACATTTGGCACACCGGTAGAGATTCCGCATGTGCTTGCTGATGGAACCACCGAAATGATCACCGTCAATCCTACCGGATACCAGTACGTGTTATATGCGACCATCGCGCTTTACATCCTCGCCCTGATCATCTGTCTGACGATGGTGCGTCCTACGGACAAAGCGCTTGCTGCAAAGGAAGCAAAGAAAAAAGCGAAAGAAGCTTCATAAAATCAGCAAAAGATACTATTCGGTCGATTTGATAAAACTATAGGCGAAAAACTGAGGGTGCCCAAAACTATGATTAATGAAAGTCATAGAGATGGACACCCTCTCCTTATGTTCCCCCAATGTTCTGAGGTATAACAGCCATTAGCTTACCCAACTATAAACATTACCAATTCATCATCCTCCTTCAGCCTAATCGCATCTTTGTCCCCGTCATAGACCTGCCCTTCCTTGATCCCAAGAAGGACTGTCGAATCAAGCGCGGAATCCGGATCGTCTATCCTTGCAAAGATATACGGAACGCCGCCCCTGACGAGACCGATCGGCAGAGCCTCATGATCCGTCGCTTCATACACCCACAGGATCAGCTCTTTCTTTGACGCAAACGTCAGGTCTTCTTCCGTATCCTTGAAAAATTCTTTCACATTGGCGCATATGATATCACCGGCATTCTGTGTCTCATCATTATCATCCAGCGAAGAGGAATCGCCCTCGGAGGTAATCATATCCTTGATAATATAAAGACGGGCGGGATTCTTGCCAAGCTGCGCATACAGGTGTCCCAGGAAATCATCACTGACGATGATCTGGTCTTTATTACGAAGCTCGATAATACTCTGGTTCTGTGAATCCAAGATCTCCACAATAACATCTGTCTGCTTGTTTGTATAGATAGATTCTTTTAACTTTGTCCAGTAGATCAACGGCTTTTCGTCAATATGGACATTGCTGACCATATCGTCTGACAGGAAAATAATGGAGTCGGCCTTATTTGCAGCCAGATCACCCAGCGCCTTCATCGGGCTGTAGATATCATCTACAATGATGTAAGAGTATTTCTCCGGCATCAGGATATCCTGATAGAAGGGATCCCCATAATACCCCTTAAGCGTCTCCTCCTCATCATTGGTTCCCGCCAGTATGACATGCAGCTTATGATTCTGATATTCATTCTTAAAGCACTGAAGGCTTTCCAATATGTACGGGAGCTTGCTGTTTGTCCCAACCACAATGATCTCTGTTTTCATGAAGGTAACGCGCGGAATGATCTGTTTTTCGGGAAGCTTTTTCTTTAATACAAACTTTTCCGTTGTCTTATCAATTTCCTCCTCATCCTCGGCAATATAGACCATTTTATCCCCCTGCATAAAAACAGGGATCACGGAATGGCTTACCGCCAGCTCTTCCTCCACGGATAATGCGGAATCACTTTCCTGAATATACACCTCAACGCCCTCAAAGCTAAACAGCTGCTTCATCACGCCGTTGACAGACGGCATCAGGGCGGTAATTGCAAGCATTTTTCCCGTGATCTCATTGTAGTTCACGGCGATTGCAGTCTGATCATTATTTTCAAGATGGTACTCACGGACCATTTTTTCCAGTTTGGCATCATTCGCCTCTACAACAATATTGGCTTTATAGTCATTATCAGACTGTGAAAAATACCATGCGACGAACATAAACAGCTTAGATACTTCAAAGCTTTTATCAATCGTAACGGTTTCCCCTTTTTCTTTATTAAAGCCGGGCGTCATCAACAGAACTGTCTGCGCGTTTTTCAACGCGATCTTATCCAGGTCGATCTTCGACATCGGATTACCATCCCTGACAATAATATTTTTAAATCTTTTTCTCCCGCCCTTCTGATCGTACATGTTGTCGATCTCATCAAGGATCTTCTGCTTATCTTCATTTGCAAGGATGACAATATAAGTATTCTTGACGTCATCAAAACAGTAATCATAAATAATGGACGGCACTTTATTGTTATAATTTAAAATAACGATATGATTTGTCAGCTTCAATGTGCGTTTATTGTTGGCTGCCCTTTCCAGAAAGCTGTTGATAAAACTTGTGATAAAACCGACCGTACCACCGGTCAGGGAGATCATGCCAAGCAAAACAACGATTGTCGTTATGATCAGGGAGATCGGCGTCTCACTGTAAACATATTTTCCACTCGGATTGACCATCAGGGTAAACGCCAGCCGCAGGATCTCACCCAGGCTCTTCCCCTCATTTTCCGGCAGAACACAAATCAGCGCCGCGGATAACAGAATAAAGACAACATTTACCGCAATAATCATCACACAGATATGCATCGTAGGATTATTTTCCTGAAACACCTGCCAACGGTTGCCTTTGTTGTTCTTTTTCATAACACACTGTCTCCTTTGTTATAAATTTTACCGAAAAGATTATAGCATAGTTGTTCTCTTTTTTCCACTAGCAAAATGAGCCGCGGGGGAAGCTATCGAAACGCAAAAAACAGTTGACAGAATATCATAAGATACTTATATTAATAGTATTACTTATATAAAACATTTCTCACGGAGGAAGTTCATGGAGCAGCAGCCATCCGCCTTTAAGCCATATCCGATACTATACCGCAAGCGTCTGATACCGGAAGAATGTGTCCTGTTAAAAGACGACATCATCCTTGCCTGTAACGAAGATGTCATTGTGACCAAATGGAATGCCCTAAAGCCCAAAAAAGACCTGCACCATGGCTATTCCTGTTATTTTCTGAAGGAAGGCTGCAAGGTCAGCAAGTTCTATCAGGAAGACAATTCACTGCTTTACTGGTACTGTGATATCGTAGATTATGAATATCAGAAAGAGGATAACCGCCTGATCGTGACAGATCTTCTCGCGGATGTCCTGATCTACCCGGACGGCTTTGTCAAAGTGGTGGATATTGATGAAATGGTGATCTGCCTGAATGAGCAGAAGATTTCTTTGGATCAGCTAAAGCGTTCCCTGACGCAGTTAGATAAGCTGCTGCAGATCATCTATAACGGACAGTTTGAAACATTAACTCATTATATCTCCGAGCAGGAAAACTGAACCACTTTATATGTTAATAAGGATACCATGAACATAGTCTCACACCGAAAAACCCAAGGCAAACAAGTTTGCTTTTGAAGCGCGTTTTTCATCGCTATTTAAGTCGCAGCAAAACTGCTCTGACATGGAGGATTAGGTTGAAAAATCAAAGAGTTTTTCAAAACGAATAAATTCGTTTTACGAATTTGTGCCTGCGGCCCAAATCGCAGGCTGTGGAAAGGCATGGTTATTAGTGTGAAAAGCGCCGTCTTTCAATAGTGCGCCTGCGATACGGGGGATCAGTATGAACCATGATCATAAAGAGCAACTTAATATTGACAGCGATGCCATGCGTCTGATCTTTGGTGAATGTGACCGATATATCAATAAGATGGAGAGGGAGCTTTCGGTAGAGGTGATCAACCGCGACGGCGCATTGCAGATCTATGGGGAACCGTCTTCGATACGCAAGGCAAGGTCTTTGATTTTAGATCTGATAGAAATCTCTAAAAATGCTGATTCGCTGGAGGCGCATAAGGTGGAGTATGGCATTGAGATGGCGAAGGAAGATAAGGAGGACGTCCTGCTGGCGCTGGAGGAGGATGTTATCTGCCATACGATGAACGGTAAGGCGGTAAAACCCAAAACGGAAGGGCAGATGAAATATGTGGAAGCCATTCGTAATGATATGATCGTATTTGGGACAGGCCCTGCCGGAACGGGAAAAACATATCTTGCCATGGCAATGGCGATCACTGCATTTAAACGGGAAGAGGTCAGCCGTATCATCCTGACAAGACCGGCGATCGAAGCGGGAGAAAAGCTGGGATTCTTACCGGGGGATCTGCAGAGTAAAGTGGATCCGTATCTCCGTCCGTTATATGACGCGCTTTATCAGATCATGGGCGCGGAGGCATTTAGCAGAAATATGGAAAAAGGACTGATCGAAGTGGCACCATTGGCATATATGAGAGGCAGGACGCTGGATAATGCCTTTATCATTTTAGACGAAGCGCAGAATACGACGCCGGCGCAGATGAAGATGTTTTTAACGAGGATTGGTTTTGGCTCCAAAGCGGTCATTACCGGAGACCGGACTCAGAAGGACTTATCTCAGGGAACTGTTTCCGGTCTTGATGAGGCGTGCAGGGTGCTTTCCAAAGTAGAGGGGATCTCCTTTTGTACGCTGACCAGCAAGGATGTTGTGAGACATCCACTGGTTATGAAGATCGTACAGGCATATGAAAAATACGAGCAAGCAAAGCAGCCAAGACTGCCGAAAAAATCAAAATAGCTGCGTTAATAAAGAACTATGATATTGAACAATGACATTCCTTAAGACAGGAGAACAACCGACATGACATTATATTTTGAAAAAGAAACAACGGAAGATGTTTTGCCGGATTATGAAGCAACTGCAAGAGATGTAATCAATGCAGCGCTGGCATTTTTCCATTGCCCATATGAGGTATGTGTCTCTGTTTATCTTGTTAATGAAGAGACGATACAAAACGCCAATCATGAGACGCGCGGCATGGATAAGATTACGGATGTACTATCTTTTCCTAATATTCCCTTTGCAAAAGAAGCGGATTTTTCGATTCTTGAGGAAGATGGGAAACATTATGCTTATTTTGATCCTGACACTGAAGAATTGATCTTAGGGGAAATCATGATCTGCCACAAAAGGATGGTGGAGCAGGCAGAGCAGTATGGGCATAGTATTTTACGGGAATATGCATTTTTACTGACGCACAGTATGCTGCATCTTTTGGGGTATGACCACATGGAAGAAGCGCAGCGGCTTAGGATGGAAGAGGTGCAGCGAATGATATTGAAGCGGCTTTCCATCACAAGAGAGCAGGATGCGTAAGCAAGATAAAATAAAAAGTACGGAGACTTTCGGACAGAGAAAGGACAAGTTATATGGGTAAAAGAAAACGAGTAGAAAAAATTCAGGACAATTATCCTTCGGAGGAACTGGTGATTCCGTCAGTGATCTTAATGATCATTCTGCTTGCTTCATGGACATGGACAGTGATCGTATCCCAAAACGGGCTGCGTGGTTCGGCATATTTTTTTACGGCAGCTGATCTGGTTCTGAGCCTGATGGTGTCGCTGCCTTATACATTGAAGTCGGTAATTGCTTCCCTTGTTTATAAAAGAGTGGAACAGCAGCAATACCGGCATGCAAAAAGTATATTGAATGCAGGGTTATTGATCTCTATTTTATACAGTATCGCAACCATCCTGCTGATATATATTTTTGCGGATTCGTTATGCCGGTCTGTATTGATCGGTCCGAAAAGTTATCTGACGCTGATCATATTAAGCTGCTCAATATTGTTTTACAGTATTTCCTGCACGTTTAACGGATATTTTGAAGGCATGGGAGGTTCATTTCCGCTATTGACATCAACGCTGACCGGACGGCTGGCAATGGCGATTGCCGCGGCTTTCTTTTCAGGCATCTTTATGATGCGGGGGATAAAAGCCTCCAATGTGCTCGGAACACAGGAAACGCGTTATGCGTATGGCGCCGCAGGAGCGGCCATCGGGGTATCTGTCGGCGCTGCAGTGGCATGTATTCTGATGATAATCATGTATCGGTTGTATGGAAATTATTTCAGAAAACTGTTAAAGAGAGATACTGCAAAACGAAGGATGGATACCGTAGATATCGTCATCCAGCTTGTTATGCAGGTGCTGCCCACGGCAGGCAGTTATTTTGTGGCGCTTCTTTTCCCGATTATTGATCAGACCATCTTTTTCAGAATCGGAGAACTTCACGGAGAAACGATTATGCTGACCTATCAATGGGGCGCATATGCGGGAATATACAGAGGCGTCCTGCTCCTTCCGCTGCTGATCGTGCTGACGCTTACAGCCGCCGAAAGAAAGAGACTGTCTATCGGATATCACAGTAATGATCTTCATGAAGTACGCATTAAGATCCATGGTATTATACGCGACAATATGATCATATCATTATTTTTTATGGCGCTTACGCTTATTATGGCAGATAAGATCATTGCCGGATTTTTCCTTGTGGAATCTGCGCTGGCAGTACGCCTGCTCCGTATGGGATGTATCGCAATGGTACTGCTTGCCATGGTGGTGACGCTGCTTGTTGTTCTTCCGGCAATCAATATGTCTATTGCTGCCCTGCTGACGGGTATTCTTGCACTTGCAGCAAACGGCATTACCGCTTATATCACAGTAAACCGTTTGTCTATGGGTGTTTATGGGATCATGCTTTCCGTCATCGTATTTGGTTTGGTATATACCCTTTTGGGAATCGTATTTCTGCAACATGCAGTGAGAGGGCGTATGAATATCAGGAAACTGCTGTATTTCCCGGCAGCATCCGGCATGATCGCAATGGTGGTGATGATTCTTTTGTCACTTTTATTCGGATTGTTTCTTCCGCCGATCGTCAATGTCATCATAACCGCGCTGCTTTCTTTTCCGGTATATTTTATTGCACTGGCTAAGTTTGATGTCATCGGCGCATATTCCGTTTCCGCGTTCCCGTTCGGAAGTCTGCTGCTTAAGCTTGGCAAACTGTTTGGGATATTTCCTTAAGACGACATGGAGGAACTATGATCTATACACCATTAACGATCAAAGCCATCAATATGGCATTTCAGGCGCATGAGGGACAGCTTGATAAAGGGGGACTTCCTTATATCTTTCATCCTTATCATCTTGCGGAACAGATGCAGGATGAGTATTCAGTCTGTGCGGCGGCGCTTCATGATGTGGTGGAAGATACGGATATTGGCATTGAGGTCATTGAACAGGAATTTCCTGCCGAGATCGCCCGCGCGGTACGGCTTTTGACGCATGATCCGAAAACGCCTTATCTGGAATATATCGAACGTTTAAAGGACGATCCCATCGCGCGTCAGGTCAAGCTTGCCGATCTGACGCACAATATGGATGAGACCAGAGGCGTGGGGCAGGAGACGGAGGAAAAGCGCAGAAAACGTATGGAAAAATATATGAAAGCAAAAGAGATATTACTGAATAAATAAATTTTTTGAGCTGATACTATAAGAAAATGACAGAAAGCTGGAAGAACTCTCCAGCCATGAAAGGAAGTTTGATTATGTCAAAGGTTTATAGGATCAGCTTGATCTGTGTTATGGTCATTGCTATGTTTGTGCTTTGCTTCCTGTTATACCGGTATGAAGAACGCGATGTACCGTATGTAGAATATTCCGGCGGACAGACTCTTGCAGACAAAGGGACAGCAGACGCTTTGCAGCCGGAATCAGCAGGGATGCCGGAAGATCAGGATGATATCACGGTTGCGGCAGACACAACAGATATGACTACTGCCGATACGAAATTGGTCATCATCGAAAATTATCCCGGCGGACTATGCAGGCAATCTGAGTCAGCGCTTCCGGAAGAAATGATCGGCAGACGCCGAAGCGATCTGGACGAACTGCTGGAGTCTTATTGTTCCGGACCGGACAGCCTTGATATCGAAAAGGGACTTTATCGGATAGAACTGACTGCCTTCTCGGCAGGCTGTGTAACCATAGAAAAGTCATATCACAATAAAGTGATGGAATATTATTACCTTGCTTTTGCGGATGACTGCGTTACGGTATACTGCGAAGATAAGACGACCATCTTATTGACGACGGATATTCACAGGGATCAACTGACTGCTTCGCTTGCGGAGGAAATATTGAATTTTAAGCTGATAGTAGGAAATGCAGAATTATTTGATTTCCTGGAGACATAA
>DLOQ01000086.1:12585-27710 GCA_002479655.1 Lachnospiraceae bacterium UBA7480 | reverse complement strand
CGTCAGGGCGGCAAAACCGGGACTTAAGGTGACGCTGTTAGAACGGCAGAACAGAGTGGGAAAGAAGCTTCTGCTCACCGGCAGCGGAAGATGCAACCTGACGAACCGGACGATACATGAAGATTTTTATCTGACGGATGATGTGAAACGTCTGAAAAAAATATTGGAGGCTTACCGTCCCTGCGAAGAAGGATTTTGGAGGGGGCTTGGACTTCTGACGAAAGAAAAAAACGGCTGTGTTTACCCATTGAGCGGACAGGCGGCTTCCGTACTGAACTGTCTGCGTCTTAAGCTGGAGGAAAAAGAAATAGCGATTCGGACGGATTATGAAGCCGGATACATAAAAAAACAAAAAGAAGGTTTTGTCATTGAGACGGCGGAGCATAAAGAAAAAATCTCCGCAGATGCCGTTATCCTTGCCTGCGGCGGGATGGCCGGCGTATATGAGGAACAATATAAAAACGGCTATGCGCTTTGCAGACAGCTGGGGCATCAAATTCTGCCCTGCGCTCCGGCGCTTGTCCAGACCATATGCGAGGGAAGTTATTTTAAAAGCATAAGCGGCATCAGGACGGATGCGCGTATTTCTCTGCTGCTGGACGGGAGTACGGTGGCAACAGAGGAGGGCGAGCTGCAGATCACGGAGCAGGGGCTTTCTGGAATTGCCGTATTTCAGCTGACCAGATATCTTGGAGATGCATTCAGGGAAGGAAAGCAGGCTCATTTTTTATTAAATTTTATTCCTTATATGACGCGGGAGGAATGGCTTAAAATGATGTTTTTACGGCGTGAAAAGATGAGATGCCGCAGCGTGGAGGATTTCTTTACCGGTATCTTACATAAAAAACTGATATTAATGCTGTTAAAAGAACAAAATATCACTCCCGGAAGGAGTATAGTTTCCATATCCGATCATGAGTTTCAGAAATTGCTTGATCAATTTCAATGTTTCCGTGTCAGGGTGAAGCGTCTGAACGATTACAGCCATGCGCAGATATCCACGGGAGGCGTGCCATTAAAGGAAGTAGACGATATGTTGGCTTCGAGGCTGACAGAACGTCTTTACCTTACGGGAGAGATGTTGAATGTTGCGGGAGCCTGTGGCGGATATAATCTTCATTTTGCGGCAGCTACAGGATATATTGCAGGGGAAAGCGCCGCAGCATCCCTGCTGCGCAATTAACCAAATCTACAGACATAGGAAGGGCAGGAATGATATGCTGCAGATCGATCAGATCAAAATGTTGATCAAGGAACAGCCTCAGGAAGAAAAAGCATTTTTGCAAAGCCAGATCGAAAAACTTCTGCGTATCTCCGGCAAAGAGATCGCCGACTGGCAGATTTTGAAAAAATCTTTAGATGCGAGAAAGAAACCAAAGCTTTACTGGGTATATCGTGTAGCGGTGACATTGACGGACAAGCGGATGGAGGAAAAGCTTCTAACATCTTCAAAGAACACCTTTGTTACAGCATATCATCCGGTTAGTTATCAGCCGCCTGTGTTCAATGTTGTGGACGCAGACCGGCTGCATAACCGCCCGGTCATCATAGGAACGGGACCGGCAGGACTGCTGTGCGGCTATCAGCTTGCCTGTCAGGGACTTCGGCCGCTCCTGATCGAACGTGGAAAATGTCTGGAACAGCGCAAAAAGGCTGTTGAAGATTTCTGGGAAAGGGGAGTATTGGAGCAGGATACGAACGTCCAGTTTGGCGAAGGCGGCGCCGGCGCTTTTTCGGACGGAAAGCTGCAGACGCAGGTAAAGGACAAGACCGGCAGGATCCGGTATATCTTAGAGACGTTCGTGGAACATGGCGCGCCGGAGGAGATTTTATTTTTGAATAAGCCGCATATCGGGACCGATCTTCTGGCTGTTGTTGTAAAAAATATGCGTGAGCATATGCTCTCTATGGGAGCGGAATTTTATTTTGAAACAACGATGACAGGTCTGGAGATCGACAAGGGGAAACTCTGCGGGATCCGCCTTGCAGATAAACAGGGAGAACGCATACTTCCCACAGATTGTTGTATCTTATGCATCGGACACAGCGCAAGGGACACGTTTCTTGCCTTACACGAACAGGGCGTAACGATGGAAAATAAACCGTTTGCGGTGGGGCTTCGCGCGCAGCATCCTCAGTCGCTGATCAATGAAGCGCAGTATGGGGAAGGCTGGAAAGATAAGCATCTGCCGCCGTCCGATTACAAATTGACATATACGGCAGACAGCGGGCGGGGCGTCTATTCTTTCTGTATGTGTCCCGGCGGATATGTCGTCAATGCTTCCAGTGAACCGGAACGAACGGCAGTCAACGGGATGAGCTATCATGGTCGTGATTCGGGCAATGCCAACAGCGCCATTGTCATGACAATAGATCAGGCAGATTATGGCGTGAAGCTGTTTGACGGCATGTTTTTTCAACAGGAATTGGAACATAAGGCATATCTTTTAGGAGGCGGACGGCTTGCGCTGCAAAGGCTGTCGGACTTTATGGAAGAACCGTCCGCATCGGAAGGAATAGAAATGCCGGGCAGAGAGAAAGAAATGCTGCATGATGCCGGAAACGGAGGAATGGAAAATATACCGGAATTGGTACAGCCCAAAGTCAAGGGACAATATCAGTGGAGCGATATCCGTGATCTTCTACCGGAACAGCTTTCTTTGGATTTCAAAGAAGCTATGAAATATTTTGGGACAGTCATGGAAGGATTTGACCGGCCGGATACCATATTGTGCGGAATCGAGAGCCGGACATCCTCCCCCGTCAAAATACTGCGCAATGAGGACTTTCAGAGCAATATCCGAGGGCTGTATCCATGTGGAGAAGGCGCAGGGTATGCCGGCGGAATCACCTCTGCGGCATTAGACGGGTTAAAAGTTGCAGAAAAAGTCATTATGTTGTATAATAATTTTGTATGCGCTACAACATAATGAATATAGGAAACGAATAAAAACATCTTGTAGTTGAGGTTTGAAATGAGTAATCTTCGTGAAGCAATTTTAAATAAAAAAAGAATTGTGGTCAAGATTGGGTCGTCTTCCCTGCAGCATCCGGAGACAGGCGATCTTGATTATATCAAACTGGAGGTTCTGGTACGGGAGCTTTGCAATCTGCGCAATCAGGGAAAGGACGTGGTGCTTGTCACATCCGGTGCGATCGCAGCCGGACGGAAAGCAGTCCATATCAGCAAGGAGGATCATCCGATTGCAGTCAAGCAGGCGTGTTCCGCCATCGGTCAGGCAAGGCTGATGATGGTCTATCAGAAATTATTTGCTGAGTACAATCAGGTATCAGCGCAGATCCTGATGTCAAAAAACACAATCGTGGATGATCTTAACCGTTTGAATGCCCACAATACATTTTCGGAATTGCTGAAGCTGGGCGTCATACCTGTTGTCAATGAAAATGATACGGTTGCAACGTATGAGATTGAGATCGGAGATAACGATACGCTTTCTGCAATTGTCTGCGCGCTGATTGATGCTGATCTTCTGATCCTGTTATCGGATATTGACGGCTTATATTCGGAAAATCCAAGAAATAATCCGGAAGCAAAATTTATCAGCGAGGTAGAAAACCTAACCGAGGATATCATGCATATGGGGACAACAGAAACAGGTTCTGCCAGCGGTACGGGCGGAATGAATACAAAACTGCTTGCCGCAAAGATCGCGACATGCGCCGGCGCGGATATGGTTATAGCCAACAGCAGTGATATCAGAATCATACACAGGATCATGGATGGCAGGGATATTGGAACATTTTTTAAAGCGCATAAAGATGAGAATTTTTATTTAAAGGATTTTGTCCAAAATCTGCATCGAAACTAAGCATTCCTATGTGGAGGATTAGGTTGAAAAATCACACTGATGTGCTGATTTTTCAACCTGAGCGCAGATGAGAAACCGCCTGCGCGGATTTCTCATCGCGTGTCATCGCAGCAAGCTGCTCTGACATGGAGGATAGTATGAAGGACATGGAAGCAAAGATAAAACGAATCAATGAATTGTATCACAAGTCGAAAAGCGAAGGGCTGACGGAAGCGGAAAAAACGGAGCAGACCAGACTGCGTCAGGAGTATATCGCCAGTGTGCGCGGCAATCTGCAGATGCAATTAGATCAGATCGATATCGTTGATGCTGATGGAACCATCAGTCATCTGAAAGACAGGCGTGATGCCGCCGTCAAAAAAAATCGAAGCATGGAGAAAGAACATGTACGAAAATAAATTAAACAAAACTGTTTTGCGAAAAGAAATACAGGCAAAACGAAACCATCTTTCGCCACCGGAGATGATACACTACAGCGAGAAGATCTGCCGCTTGATTACATCATCTACGCGTTTTTTCAGAGCGCAGCATATTCTTTTATATTGCAACTACGGTTCTGAAACAAGAACAAATTATATCTTTGAGGCTGCCAGGATGGCTGGAAAAAATACATATTATCCCAAGGTAGAGGGAGATGTTATGTACTTCTACAAGGTTAATTCCCTTTCTGAGCTTTCCGATGGTTATCGAGGCATCAAAGAACCTTATCATCCAAGCAGGGCATTTGAAAACAGCCGCAATAATATGGATGCAATGATCATCGTGCCCGGATTGGTATTTGGCAGAGATGGTTACCGCATCGGATATGGCAGGGGATTTTATGACCGCTATCTTGCGGATTATCCGGGGTTGTGGAAGACTGGGATCTGTTATGGCGTCCAGCTCGTGAAAGACTGTCCGCATGAAGAACATGATATCCGTATGGATGAGATCGTATGTGAGCAGGGAGTGATCACCCTGAATGGAGAAGGAGAAGCAAGATGGATATAGCAGAGTTATGCAAAGCTGCAAAAGCAGCCAAATATGAACTTCAAACACTGACCACCGCAAAGAAAAATGAAGTATTGACGGAGGTTTCTAAAGTCCTGTTGGATAACAGCGAGCATATATTGTTGGAAAATGCCCATGATATTGCAGCCGCAACATCCAAGGGGCTTAGCATTGCCTTGATCGACAGACTTAGATTGAACGAGGAACGGATCGCTGCGATGGCAGAGGGGCTGGTGCAGATCACCCATCTTCCGGATCCCATCGGTGAGGTAATGGAGACATTTGAACGGCCAAACGGTCTAAAGATCGAAAAATGCAGGGTGCCGCTTGGTGTGATCGGTATCATCTATGAAGCAAGACCGAATGTGACGGTGGATGCTTTCGGACTATGTTTTAAAAGCGGCAATGCCGTGATCTTAAAGGGCGGAAGCGATGCCATTCATTCCAATACAGTCATATCTTCCTGTATCAGGCAGGCGTTAAAAAACTGCGGCGTTACTGAGGATGCTCTTTGTTTTGTGGAAGCTACGGACAGAGAGACAGCATTGCAGCTGATGCAGATGTCAGATGATATTGATGTGCTGATCCCACGCGGAGGCGCGGGACTGATCAGGAGTGTTGTGGAAAACAGCCGTATTCCGGTGATTGAGACGGGCACCGGCAACTGTCATATTTATATTGATGATTCCGCAGATCTGAAAATGGCAAAAGAGATCATTATAAATGCCAAGACGCAGAGAATCGGCGTGTGCAACGCTTGCGAATCCTTAGTAGTACATGAAGCGGTGAAGGAGACGATCTTAAAAGAGGTCGCTGCGGCATTGCAGGAAAAGAGGGTCGAGATCCGCGGCGATGAAGCCACGGTTGATCTGCTTGCTTGTAAGGCTGCCACGGAAGAAGATTTCGGTAGGGAATATCTGGATCTTATTATCTCAGTCAAAACGGTTGCTTCCATCGATGAAGCGATCGCGCATATCAATCGTTACAATACAGGTCATTCCGAATGTATCATTACACAGGATGTGCAGCATGCGGAACGGTTTTTGAATGAAGTGGATGCGGCGTGCGTCTATGTCAACGCATCCACCAGATTTACGGATGGATATGAATTTGGTTTTGGCGCAGAGATCGGGATCAGCACGCAGATGCTTCATGCGAGAGGCCCCATGGGGCTGCGCGAGCTGACCTCGTATAAATATAAGGTGCGTGGAAACGGGCAGATCCGTAAGTAAACAGACCGGTCTGTCGGAAGATACTAAAAATCCGCCAAACAGGCAGGTCATAAGCCAACAGGAATGGTGTGGTCACTATGAGCCAGATATCAAAAGCAACAGATCATCAGCGTACATCCGAAGAAGAAAGCCTCCGTCAAAAGGAGGCTGTTTTACGTGCAAGGGAGCTGGTGGCACAGATGGAAAAAGATCTCGGCAGGCAGCCGACCTGCTGTGTTACCACATTTGGCTGTCAGATGAATGCCCGCGACTCTGAAAAGATCTGCGGGATATTAATAGAATCCGGCTATCAACTGATCGAGGAAGAAACGGCTGATCTTGTCATATACAACACCTGTACGGTACGGGACAATGCCAATCAGCGTGTCTATGGCAGGCTGGGAACACTGCTTGCCATGAAGAAAAAAAATCCCGACAAAAAGGTTGCTTTATGCGGCTGTATGATGCAGGAGAAGGCAGTGATCGAAAAGATCTTAAAGAGCTATCCGCAGGTGGATCTGATCTTTGGCACGCATAACATTTATAAATTTGCAGAGCTGTTATGCCTTATGTTAGAGGAAAAGAGGCGGATCATCGATATCTGGGAGGAGACGGATCAGATCGTTGAGGATCTTCCGACGCATCGGAAATACCCGTTTAAAAGCGGAATCAATATTATGTTTGGCTGCAATAATTTTTGCAGTTATTGTATCGTCCCTTATGTCAGAGGCAGGGAGCGCAGCCGGGCAAGCAGTGAGATTATTGACGAAATCAGGGCATTGGCGAGGGAAGGCGTTGTGGAAGTGATGCTTCTTGGGCAGAATGTCAATTCTTACGGAAAGGGACTTACGGAAGATATCACTTTTGCAAAACTATTGCAGCAGGTGGAACAGATCGAGGGGATCCGCCGGATCCGCTTTATGACATCGCATCCCAAGGATCTGTCGGATGAGCTGATCGCGGTGATGCGGGATTCCAAAAAGATCTGCCGCCATCTTCATCTGCCGCTGCAGTCGGGAAGCAGCAGAATCTTGGAGAAGATGAACCGCAGATATGACAGAGAGACATACCTTGCGCTGGTAAAAAAACTGCGCGCGGCGATCCCTGATCTTTCCATTACGACAGATATCATCGTGGGTTTTCCGGGAGAAACCAAAGAGGATGTTGACGATACGGTCAAGATGATAACGGAAGCAGGATTTGACAATGCTTTTACCTTTATCTATTCCAAACGTACCGGCACTCCGGCAGCTGCCATGGAAAGCGTAATGTCAGAAAAGGAGATTTCCGAACAATTTGACCGTGTTTTAAAAACAGTGCAGGATACCGCAAAACGACAGACACTAAAGCATACCGGAAAAACTGTAGAAGTTTTAGTAGAGGAAGTCAATGAACATGATCCTTGTCTGGTCACCGGAAGGCTTTCCAACAATCTTCTGGTGCATTTTCCGGGCGGTCCGGAACTGATTGGAACTTTTTGCACGGTAAAATTAGTCGAAAACAAGGGATTTTACTTTATCGGAGAGAGGGACCTATGGAACAGCAACTAACACCCATGATGCAGCAATATATGGAGACCAAAAAGCAATACCCGGATTGTATTCTTTTTTACCGTCTGGGTGACTTTTATGAAATGTTTTTTGAAGACGCGCTGACTGCCTCAAAAGTCCTTGAGATCACACTGACCGGCAAAAACTGCGGACTGGAGGAAAAAGCCCCAATGTGCGGCGTGCCGCATCATGCGTTAGATGCCTATCTGAATAAAATGGTATCCAGCGGCTATAAGGTTGCAATCTGTGAACAGATGGAAGATCCCGCGACGACAAAGGGGATCGTAAGACGTGAAGTGATCCGTATCGTTACGCCCGGAACCAATCTGAATATGCAGGCGCTGGAAGAAGGAAAAAACAATTATATCATGAGCATTGTTTATTTTCCTGATAAGATCGGCGTCTCCTTTGCAGATGTTACAACAGGCGAATACCGTCTGACTGAGATGACCGATACAAAAAGGCTGATGGATGAGATCGCAAAGCTGCTTCCGGTAGAGATCATCTGCAATGATGCGTTTATGGTTTCCGATATCGATATGGATACTTTGAAAAACCGTCTTGGCATCACCGTTTACAACATTGACTCATGGTATTTTGAGGAAGCGTCCTGCCATAAGACTTTACAGGAACATTTCCACATATCATCAGTCAAAGGACTGGGACTCGATGATTTTGCAACGGGGACGATCGCCGCGGGCGCGCTTTTACAATATCTGTATGAAACGCAGAAAATCTCACTTTCCCATATCACACATCTTGATCCGTACATCAACAGCAAATATATGCTGCTTGACAGTTCCACCAGAAGGAATCTTGAGCTTTGCGAAACGATGCGGGAAAAACAGAAGCGCGGTACGCTGCTTTGGATCCTGGACAAGACCAAGACCGCTATGGGTGCAAGGATGCTTAGAAATTATATTGAGCAGCCGCTGATCGGACTGGATGAGATCATACTGCGGCAGGATGCGGTATCTGAGCTATGTAAGGCGCCGATGGAACGGGATGAGATCAGAGAATATCTGGGCGCCGTCTACGATCTGGAACGGCTGCTTGCAAAGATCAGTTATAAGTCAGTGAACCCCCGTGATATGATCGCATTCCGCAATTCCCTGAAAATGCTGCCCTTTATACGGCTTTTACTGGGAAAATTTGAGGATACACTTTTACATACGATCTATGAAGAGATAGACGCGCTGGAGGATATCTGTCAAAAGATCGAGGCCGCCATTGTGGAAGAACCTCCGATCAGCACACGGGACGGCGGTATCATCAAGGAAGGGTATGATGCGGACATCGACCGGCTGCGCAGCGCCAAAACCAAGGGAAAGACATGGCTTGCGGAGATGGAAGCCACAGAAAGGGAACGGACGGGCATCAAAAATCTTAGGATCAAATATAACAAAGTCTTCGGATATTATCTGGAGGTGACAAATTCCTACAAAAATCTTGTGCCGGAGGATTATACCAGAAAACAGACACTTGCCAATGCAGAGCGATATACGACGCCCCGTTTAAAAGAACTGGAGGATATGATCCTCAATGCGGAGGATAAGCTGTACACTCTTGAATATGATGCATTTGCTGCCCTGCGTGATGAGATCGACCAAAATCTTGACCGTGTGCAGAAAACAGCCAGAGCAGTGGCGCAGTTGGATGTCTATGCGTCGTTATCTTTTGTCGCGGAGAGGAATCACTATGTATGTCCTCAGGTGAATACCAAGGGCATCATCAACATCAAGGGCGGTCGTCATCCGGTGGTGGAAAAGATGATCGAAAACGATATGTTTATTGATAATGATACCTTTCTGGATAATAAGAAAAATTGTATCAGCATCATCACCGGCCCCAATATGGCCGGAAAATCAACCTATATGCGTCAGGTGGCGCTGATCGTGCTGATGGCTCAGGTGGGGTCCTTTGTTCCGGCGAAGTCGGCTGAGATCGGTATTGTGGATCGTATCTTTACCAGAGTAGGCGCATCGGATGATCTGGCAAGCGGGCAGTCTACTTTTATGATTGAGATGAACGAGGTGGCTAATATACTGCGAAACGCGACGGCAGACAGCCTGCTGATCTTGGATGAGATCGGACGGGGAACTTCCACTTTTGACGGTCTTTCCATCGCATGGGCTGTCATAGAGCATATCAGCAACAAAAAGCTGCTGGGTGCAAAGACGCTCTTTGCAACGCATTATCATGAGCTGACGGAGCTGGAAGGCAGGATGAACAATGTCAATAACTATTGTATTGCGGTAAAGGAGAAAGGCGACGATATCGTATTCTTAAGAAAGATCGTCCGCGGCGGCGCAGATAAAAGTTATGGGATACAGGTGGCGAAGCTGGCAGGCGTGCCGGATATGGTGATCGACCGGGCAAAGGAGATTGTCGGTCAGCTTTCGGACAATGATATTATTGAAAAGATCCAGACAATTGTGGGAGTGGGAGAGCAGCGGTCAGAACGGAAAACGCCGATACATTATGAAGATGTAGATCTGGAACAGATGTCTTTATTTGATACAGTGACAGATCAGGATATCATAGAGGAGCTAAAGGGACTGGATATCTCCAATATGACACCGCTGGATGCCATGAACACATTATACGGGCTGCAGAATAAGCTGAAGAACAGATGGTAAGAGAAGGGAGAAAAAAGCATGGCGGTCATACATATTCTGGATGAGCATACGATCGATCAGATCGCGGCCGGGGAAGTTGTGGAACGTCCGGCAAGTGTGGTAAAGGAGCTGGTGGAAAATTCCATGGATGCCGGTGCGGATGCGATCACGGTAGAGATCAAGGATGGCGGGATAGAACTGATCCGCGTTACGGACAATGGCTGCGGCATTATGAAGGAGGATCTTCCCAATGCATTTTTGCGTCATGCTACCAGTAAGATCCATACGGCGGAGGATCTGAGCAGCGTGCGCTCTATGGGATTTCGCGGAGAGGCTCTGGGAAGTATTGCTGCGGTTGCCAAAGTGGAGATGATCAGCAAGCATACAGATGCCCTCATGGGAAACCGTTATGTGATTGAGGGAGGCACAGAAAAAGAATCAGATGAAGTAGGCGCGCCGGATGGGACGACCATCATCGTACGCAATCTTTTTTATAATACGCCGGCACGGCGGAAATTCTTGAAAACAACGGCTACGGAAGGAGGATATGTGGCTGACCTGATGGAGCATCTGGCGATGAGCCGGCCTGATATTTCCTATACTTTTATCCAGAACAGACAAGTGAGATTTTCGACTTCCGGAAATGGTGATTTGAAGGAAGTGATCTATCGCATCTATGGAAAAGATACCGCAAGAGAGATCATTCCGATCATCAGCGAACAGGATGGGATGACCATCGAAGGGTATCTTGGAACGCCGGTCAATAACCGTTCCAACCGTAATTTTGAGAATTATTTTATCAACCGCAGATATATTAAAAGCAATCTGATTGCCAAAGGGATCGAGGAAGGCTACAAGGCGTATATGATGCAGCACAGGTTTCCGTTCTGTGTGCTGCATATCACGATGGATACGCAGGAGGTGGATGTCAATGTGCATCCCTCCAAGATGGACGTGCGTTTTCACGACCAACAGCAGTTTATGGATTTTATCATCAAGGCGGTTGCGGAGACGCTTTCCGCGCGGGAGATGATCGCCGACTGTGATCTGAACCCGGAAAAAGAGGAAAAAAAGATCTACAAGGAAACTCCGGAACCCTTTGAACAAAAACGAAGGGAATCTGAAGAAACGTATGCCGGGCAGGAAAGGCAGACGGATTTCAGATTGCAGCCGGAGCAGAACAGTATGCTGCAAAAAATCCTCGAACCTAAACCTGTGGGAAAGGTTACCAGACCTGTGCAAAAAAACAATCCCATCCTGAAAGAACGCGACCATATTTTTGTGGAACGTCCTGTGCAGATGGAGTTATTCGATAAACAGCGCGTTCTGTCAGAAAGTTCCCGTAAGCGTTATAAGATCATCGGACAGATCTTTGATACTTACTGGCTGTTTGAACTGGATGACAATCTTTATTTTGTAGATCAGCATGCGGCGCACGAAAAAGTGAATTATGAACGTCTGATGAAACAGCTTCAGGAGAATACAGTTTATCAGCAGCAGCTTGATCCGCCGATCGTCATCACCGTGACCGGCGCGGAACGCCAGATGCTTTTGGATGCGCTGGAATATTTTGAAGAGCTTGGATTTGAAGTGGAAGAATTTGGCGGAAACGAATATGCAATACGCGCGATTCCGCTGGAGCTGTATCTGAACGATCCGAAGGATATGTTTCTGGACACATTGAATGAGCTGATGGAAACAGGTCTTACCGGCACACCGGAGAGCATCCGGCAGAGGATTGCAACTATGGCTTGTAAGGCTTCGATCAAGGGCAATATGAAAATATCGCTTACGGAGATGGATGCGCTGTTAGATGAACTTCTGACACTGGACAATCCGTATCATTGTCCCCACGGACGCCCGACGATCTTTTCCATGAGCAAATCCGAGATCGAGAGAAAATTTAAACGCATTGTATGATCAGGTTCTGATTTCATGTAATGGTAATGATAATGATAAAAATAAAATGAAAACGATATCAAAGACAGGCGGATATGATATAATAATTAAAAAATAAATCAGAAGGGGCGGATAACTATGAAGCGTTTTGAGGGTTTTATGAAAGGTGTAAATCTGGGCGGATGGCTTTCGCAATGTGTCAGCTATGAGAAAGAACATTTTGATACTTTTATCACCGAAGAAGATATCAGGCAGATCGCGGGATGGGGACTGGATCATGTGCGCGTGCCTGTTGATTATGATATCATAGAGACTGAGGACGGCGCGTGTAAAGAGGAGGGATATGCTTATATTACCAATTGTATCCGCTGGTGTGAGACGCATGGTCTGCATATGGTTTTGGATCTTCACAAGACCTATGGCTATACGTTTGATCCTTTAGATCATGGCGAGCTGGAAGAATTTTTTTCTAATGACAAACAGCAGGAAAGATTCATCAAGCTCTGGAAAGAAATTGCCGGAAGATATGGCTCCCACAGCAATACCGTCGCTTTTGAATTGTTAAATGAGATCGTCAGTCCGTCTGTAGCGGATGCATGGAACGACATTGCCAACCGGACGATCGCTGCGATCAGGGAGATCGCAAAAGACAGTTATGTGATCTATGGCGGAGTCTGCTATAACAGCGTGACCAGTGTAAAGCAGCTTGCCAAACCATATGACGATAAGGTGGTTTACAATTTCCATTTCTATGAGCCGCTTGCATTTACCCACCAGAAAGCATACTGGGTCGAGGGCATGACACCGGATTTTGAGATAGGATATCCTGATGCCAAAGAAATCTATGTAGAAAAAAGCAAGCTGCTAAAGCAGGATCTGGCGGGAGCGTTGAACGAATTTTCACTGGAACGGGTTGACCGCAAATTCATGGAGGCAATGATGGCTTCCGCGGTTGAATCTTCCGAAAAAAATGACGCTTATCTTTATTGCGGAGAATACGGCGTGATCGATCAGGCTCCGCTTCCCGATACGCTCAGATGGTTTGAGGATATCCATGCGGTATTTGAAAAATACGGTATCGGACGTTCCTGCTGGAATTATAAGCAGAAAGATTTTGGACTGACAGATGCGCATTATCAGGAGATTCAAGCGGATCTGATCAAAAATCTATAGATCATTATTAGGATATAAAATGGCAGGAAGGAATTTCTGTCATTTTTGTCATAAGCAGTTTTTAATGCGGCTGTATACAGCACAGATGAAAAATTGCCTGCGCGGATTTCTCATCGCGTGTCATCGCAGCAAGCTGCTCTGACATGGAGGTAAATCATGCAATATACGGTGAAATATATATCTCCGCTTGGCAGCGTGCTGCTTGCTGCCGACGAGACCGGACTGACAGGCTTATGGTTTATGGGACAGAAATATTTTGCGCGCAATCCAGAGACGCATTACATGGAGAAGGAGACACCTATACTGGCGCAAGCCGGGCAGTGGCTTGACATCTATTTTTCGGGAAGGGAACCGGAGCTTCAAGTGCCGCTTCATGTTACGGGGACAGCATTTCAGCATAAGGTATGGAAGCTCTTATGCGCAATACCCTATGGGCAGACAACGACTTATGGCGCTATCGCAAGGCAGCTCGCCATGACGGATGGAGCAAAACGGATGTCAGCACAGGCGGTCGGCGGTGCAGTCGGGCACAATCCGGTATCCATCATGATCCCCTGCCATCGGGTGATCGGAAGCAATGGAAGCCTTACCGGCTATGCCGGCGGGCTGGAGAAAAAAGCCGCGCTATTAAAACTGGAAAGAGGGAGCATATAATTGCCGGATAAAAAAAAGCTGATCATTATTGCCGGTCCGACAGCAGCCGGAAAAACGAAAACCTCGATCTTATTAGCCAAAAAGATCAATGGCGAGATCATCTCTGCGGATTCCAAGNNCCTATGAAATCAACAGGGAAAGCAGTGTCTATGATACAGTACTCAACTGATAAATTGCAGCAATTCCGGCCTCTGGTGGTGCTTACGGGCCCTACGGCGGTGGGGAAAACCGAAACCTCCATAGGGTTTGCAAACGCGGTGGGCGGAGAGATTATTTCTGCGGATTCCATGCAGGTCTATCGCTATATGGATATCGGTTCTGCAAAAGTTTTGCCGGAGGAAACGCAGGGGGTGCCGCATCACCTGATCGATGTTCTGGAACCCACCGAGGAATTTAATGTGGTACGCTTCCAAATGATGGCAAAAGCGGCAATGGCGGATATCCATGCAGGGGGCAGGATCCCGATCCTTGTCGGGGGGACAGGCTTTTATATCCAGTCTATCTTATATGACATCGATTTTACGGAAAACGAAGCGGACACAGCCTATCGCCATGAACTGGAACAGCTTGCGGGAGAGCAGGGCAATGAGGCGCTTTACCGGATGTTGATGAAAGCAGACCCCAAAGCGGCAGAAACTTTGCATCCCAATAATGTAAAACGCGTCATCCGCGCCTTGGAATACCACCGCCTGACCGGAGAAAAAATATCAANNACAATCAGGAGCAGCGGCAGAAAACATCCCCATATGAAGCCTATTATTTTGTATTGACCATGGATCGCGCTGTGCTGTATCAAAGGATCGATCTGCGTGTCGATCAGATGCTGGAACAGGGGCTTGTAGAGGAAGTCAGAAAGCTAAAAGAAATGGGATTGACGGAAAATGACATCTCCATGCAGGGACTTGGCTACAAAGAGATCCTTGCCTATCTGGATGGCAGGATGACCTTGGAGGAAGCCGTCTATGTGATCAAACGGGATACCAGACATTTTGCCAAGCGNNTGACATGGTTTCGCAGAGAGCCGGAAGCGATCTGGATCGACTGTGATCCCAGCAAACATACTGCGGAAGATATTGTGGTGGAATTAATGAAATATATTGATGAGGGTGTATAATAAGATTACGTTACGAAAGAGTCGAGTCCGGTTTACATAACTTTTCGCCAGAAAATATGTGTTCCAACTTCGAGTTATGTAAACCT
>DLOQ01000086.1:0-12430 GCA_002479655.1 Lachnospiraceae bacterium UBA7480 | reverse complement strand
TGATAAGAGTTTCGCAATCACATAAAATTTTACAATAAAGAGGTATCGCATATGAACAACATCAAAGAAATGTACCGCTCCCTTGGCATTGATGAGGAAGTATATAACTACGGCAGGACGATCCTGGATTCCCTGAAGGAAAGGTATGAACAGATCGACCGGACGGCAGAATATAACCAGCTCAAGGTTTTAAAAGAATTTCAAAACAATCAGGTCAGCGAGGCCTGTCTGTTAGGAACTACGGGATATGGGTATAATGATCTGGGAAGAGATACTCTGGAACGTGTTTATGCCGGAGTATTCAGGACGGAAGATGCTCTGGTGCGTCCGCAGATCACCTGTGGGACGCATGCCCTGGCGCTTGCGTTGATGAGCAATCTGCGGCCGGAAGATGAATTGCTTAGTCCCGTGGGTAAGCCGTATGATACATTGGAAGAAGTAATCGGAATCGGAAAGACCAAAAGCGCGGACGGAAGATCCACCGGTTCCCTCGCGGAATATGGCATCAGCTACCGTCAGGTAGATCTGCTGGACAGTGGAGCATTTGATTATGAAGGAATCAGAAATGCTATCAATGATAAGACGCGTCTGGTTACCATACAGCGTTCTAAAGGATATCAGACAAGACCGACGCTTTCCGTGGCGAGAATCGGCGAGCTGATCCGCTTTATCCGCGATATCAAGCCGGAAGTGACCATTATGGTGGATAACTGTTACGGAGAATTTGTAGAAACGATGGAACCCTCCGAAGTGGGAGCGGATATGATCGTCGGATCCCTGATCAAGAATCCCGGCGGCGGACTTGCGCCGATTGGCGGTTATATTGCAGGAACAAAGAAATGCGTGGAAAACGCAGCTTATCGCCTGACCTCTCCGGGACTCGGCAAGGAAGTCGGTGCTTCGCTGGGTATCCTTCCCGCTTTTTATCAGGGATTGTTTTTATCCCCAAAAGTAACAGCCAATGCACTAAAAACCGCTATTTTTGCCGCCAATCTTTACGAACGTATGGGCTTTGGTGTCCTGCCGGACGGAACGGAATCACGACATGATATCATACAGGCGATCACCTTTGGAAAGCCGGAGCTTGTGACGGCGTTCTGCGAAGCCATACAGGCCGCGTCTCCCGTAGACAGTCATGTAGTGCCGGAGCCTTGGGAAATGCCCGGATATGATGCCAATGTCATTATGGCCGCCGGAGCATTCGTTTCCGGCTCCTCGATCGAACTCAGTGCAGATGCTCCGATGAAAGAGCCTTATGCCGTATATTTTCAGGGAGGACTTACTTTTGAACATGCTAAATACGGAATGCTTAAGACAGTACAGTATTTAAAAGACCGTAAACTGATCACTTTGCCCGTATAATTGAGACTTTTCGAATCAACCTGTCGAATCCTATCGAAGGAGAAAGGAAACTTCCTGTAACTATTTTATGTACAGGTTTGGAAAAATATGTTAAAATCATGATTGAGAATTTAACAGGAAAGAGAGATACTTATGAAAAAAAACTATTGGATACTATTGGTGATGATCCTTTCCGGGCTGGTGATCGGCGGATTTATCGGAACTTACATTCCATGGGAATGGTTAAACTACGGAGGAGTGTTCGGACTGACCTCGCCGGCTGTGCTAAACCTCGGCATTATAACGATCACGTTCGGATTTTCGATCAGTATAACGATCGCAAGTCTGATCGGCGTTGCAGCGGCGATCATCATCTACAAATTTTTATAGGATAAAATATACATACACAAAAGAAAGGAGATTTTATTTTGGGTGTGAACGCTTTTGGAATCGATCTCGGTTCCAATAATATTAAAATATACAATGCTAACAATGATACTTTTTTTATGGGAAAGAATATGATTGCCATCGAAGGAAAGGATACGTTATTTGCGTACGGCGATTCCGCTTTCAGTATGTATGAGAAGGCTCCTGATAATATCACGGTTTCCTTTCCCGTCAACGCAAGTGTGATTGCTGATATTAAAAACATGAATACCCTGATCCGGTATTTTATCGGAGATCTCTGTAAGAATAATATCAAACCTGCGGATTATTATATTGCAGTTCCTACGGACATTACGGAGGTAGAAAAGAGGGCGTTTTATGATCTGATCAGGGATTCTAATCTAAAAGCAAAGCACATTTATGTGATGGAGCAGGCGGTTGCGGACGGTCTTGGTCTTGGCATCGATGTCAAAACTTCGCAGGGCGTGCTGGTCGTAGATGTAGGTTTTGACACGACGGAAATTTCCATTTTATCACTGGGCGGCATCGTTCTCTCCAGGCTGATCAAAATGGGTGGCAATAAATTTGACGAGGCGATCAAAAATGCAGTCAGAAAAGAATATAATCTTTTTATCGGAAATAAGACGGCGGAAAAAGTAAAATTTGCCATGCGTGTCATGGGGACGGAAAATAAAAACGCGATCATTTACGGAAGAGACATCGTCACAGGTCTTCCGGTTGAAAAAGCGATCTCGACGGATCTGGTTTTTGACTGTCTGAAGGAAAGCTTTCATGTAATCATAGATAACATTAAACAGGTTTTGGAGCGGACGCCGCCGGAGCTGGGCGCAGATATCTATCGAAACGGTATTTATCTGACAGGCGGTGCAAGTCAGGTGGAACATCTTGCGGAGATGATTGAAGAACAGACCGGTCTGAAGGTAAATCTGGATGATGAGCCGTTGGGCAGTGTGGCAAAAGGGCTTGCGGCGGTAATCAGGGAACCGAAATTCCATTCGCTTGCTTATTCGCTTGAAAACAAATAATAAAATCGCAGAAAGGCAATGAAATCGTAACATATATGAGCCCTATCGTAAAAAGAAAAGCAGAAAAACCGAAAATTCCGGGGAAGTATGTGATGCTGATGCTTTCCATGCTCTGTATTGCGTTGATGCTTACAACATTTACGACCAATATTACAGGGACATTTCTCGGAAACATTGCAGGTTTTATTATTGTGCCGTTTCAAAAGGGAATAACAGTCATCAGCGCCGGTTTTGTGGAAGCTTCCCGTGAAAAAGCGACCATTGCGGAGCTGCAGGCAGAAAATCAGGCGCTGCAGGAGCAGATCGATGAACTTCTGACCGAGAATACACTGCTGATGCAGGATAAATATGAACTGACAAGTTTGAGGGAGTTGTACGGACTTGATCAGCAGTATCCGGAATACGAAAAGGTGGGGGCAAGGGTGATCTCAGCCTCCTCAGGCAACTGGTTTGACGCCTTTATCATTGATAAAGGAAGTGACGATGGGATTCTTGTGGATATGAATGTCATCGCGGGCGGCGGACTGGTCGGCAGGGCNNTGGAAACGGGAAAAAACTGGGCAAGAGTAACAACCGTCATCAATGATAATTCTAACATCAGCGCATCTGTACTACATACGCAGGACAACCTGATCGTTTCCGGCGATCTTAGACTGATTGAAAACGGTTTTATCAAATATTCCCAGCTGATCGATGAAGATAATCAGGTTGGCATCGGAGATAAAGTAGTAACATCTAATATCAGTGACAAATATCTGCCGGGAATCCTGCTTGGCTATGTGGCTTCTGTCGAAACGGATTCCAACAACNNCAATAAGTGTAAACTTCGATTCAGCCTTTGTAAATCCTTCATCCTTGGCGATACGCGCAAAATCAGGATATATTACACCGGTAGTTGATTTTGAACATTTATCAGAAGTGCTTGTCATTATCCAGATGAAGCCGGAGATCAAGTAAGATCAAGAATGGAGCTTGACCATGAAAAAAAAAGTTACGGCAGTATTACTTTTGTTGATCATGTTTTTATTGCAGACCAGCGTATTCAGCCAGCTGGCTTATGGCAGGAGTGTACCTAATCTGTTGATCCTCCTGACCGGCGCGTACGGACTGATACGCGGAGAATACAGCGGTATCTTTATAGGATTTTTCGGCGGACTGTTATTGGACATTTTTTTTATGGATGTTCTTGGCTTTTACGCACTGGTTTATATGCTGATCGGTTACTTTGCAGGCAAGCTGAATACCTACTACATACATGATGATTTTAAATTGCCTTTGGCGGTGATCGCCGGAAGTGATCTGGTGTTATTGCTGGTGGATTACGTATTTTTTCATCTGTTAAATGGAAGATTTGATTTTGGCGGATATGTCCTGCATACTATATTTCCGGAACTGATCTATACGCTCGGCATTTCGGTGATATTGTATCCCCTGCTGGTAGTTCTGGAATATAAATTTGTGCTGGTTGAATTTAGGAGAGACGATTCAGATGTTTTATGATTGGAAGGAAAAAATCATCAACTTCATATTATCAAGATTTTCCTTACTGTTCCTGGCACTCATTGTCATTACCGCAATATTGGTCAACAGGATCTTTCAACTTCAGATCGTGAATGGCAACGAATATATGAGCAATTTTACGCTCAGTATCGAAAAAACAGTGGATATTTCCAGCACAAGAGGCAATATCTATGACTGTAACGGCGTTCTGCTTGCTTATAATGAACTGGCATACAGCGTGACGATCACGGATACCATCGAATCAGGAGCCGGCAAAAATGCTGCTCTGAATACGATTATTTATCATATGATACATATGATTGAGAGCAGCGGGGATGAGATTGTCAGCGATTTTAAGATTTATCTGGACGAAAATGGCAATTATCGGTATGCCGTGGAAGGGAATACGCTGTTTCGCTTTCTGGCGGATGTTTACGGCAGAAAGACGATACAGGAGCTTACTTATCCGGAAAAAACGGCGACGCCGGACGATGTCATTGCTTACCTTGCCGGAGAGAATAAATTTGGAATCGGAGGTTATTTTACCGATGAATCAGGCAAGCATACTACTTTTATGATGGGAATGGGTTATACTAAGGAAGAAATATTAAAGATCATCAATATCAGATATAACCTGAGTTTGAACGCTTTCCAAAAATATATTTCCACTGTGGTAGCAACAGATGTCAGTGAAAAGACCGTTGCCGTCATTATGGAAAACAGCGATCTTTTGCAGGGAGTTGCCATTGAGGAGGATACGATCCGCCGGTACAATAACAGTATTTATTTTGCGCCGATTATCGGTTATACCGGGAAGATTTCGCAGGAGGAATATAATACGCTGTCACTTGAAAACCCAAACTATTCCCTTACCGACATTGTCGGAAAAACAGGCATAGAATATTCCATGGAACACGAACTGCAGGGAACAAAGGGTTCTGAGACTGTCTATGTGGATAAGTTTGGCAGGATCATAGAGGTGCAAAATGCCATACCGCCGATCGCCGGCAATGATATCTATCTGACGATAGACAGTGAGCTTCAGATTGCGATTTATAATTTAGTTGAGCAGAAGATCGCCGGAATCCTGGTGAGCCGTATCGTGAATGAGAAGGAAGTGGAACAGACCGGACGTAATGTAAAGATCCCCATCTATGATGTTTATTATGCACTGTTTAATAATAATGTCATAGATATCAGCCATCTTTCCAAAGAGTATGCGGGAGAAACGGAGCATGCCGTATATCAGGCATTTTTGAGTAAACAGGAAAATGTATTTGCTGAGCTTAGAAGGCAGATGATGGAAAGCAACACCGCTTACCGGGACCTGGGCAAAGAATATCAGGTCTATGAAAGTTTTATCATCGCTATGCTTTCCTCCAATGATTACGGTGTGTTGAATATGGAAGCAGTCGATCAGACAGATCCGGTCTACCAAAAATGGAAAACGGATGAGACCATCAGCATCCGGGAATTCCTGACCTATGCTATCTCTAAGAACTGGATTGACATCAGCAAGCTGCATCTGGAGAATCAATATTCTGATTCTACGGAGATCTATACGGCGCTGATCGACTATATTATAGAGCATCTTACCAATAACAACGATTTTTCCAAGAAGCTGTACCGTTATATGCTTCTAAATGACAATATCAGCGGAAAGCAGGTATGTATGCTGCTTTGGGAACAGGATATCATACAGATTGAACAGGCAAGGATCAGCCGTCTTACTTCCGGGCAGGTATCGTCATACAACTTTATGGTATCATTGATCTCCAATCTGGACATCACACCTGCCCAACTGGGGTTAGAACCATGTTCCGGCTCCTGCGTCGTTACCAATCCGAATACCGGTGAGGTGCTTGCTCTGGTGTCCTATCCGGGGTATGACAATAATCGGCTTGCCAACAACGCAGATTCCGCATATTTGGCGGCGCTTAACAGTGACATGTCAAAACCGCTTTGGAATTATGCAACACAGCAGCGTACCGCGCCGGGCTCCACCTTTAAGATGCTTTCCGCAGTTGCGGGCGTGGAAGAGGGCGTGATCACGCTTGGAGAAACGATCACCTGTCATGGAGTGTTTGAAGACAAGCTGGCCGGGACTACCCCGCCCAGATGTACCGGTGTACACGGATCGCTTGCCGTCACCGGCGCGATTGAAAATTCCTGTAATATATTTTTTTATGAGGTAGGCTACCGCCTTGCGAACAGCGGCACAGGCTATAATGACAGCGTCGGCATGGAGCGCATCTACCGGTATGCGGATATGTTTGGATTCAGCGAAAAAACCGGTGTAGAGATTGCGGAATCCGAGCCGCAGGTATCGACGCAGTATCCTGTACCGTCAGCAATCGGACAAGGCAATCATAACTATACGACAGTCGGTCTCGCACGGTATGTTACAACAATCGCCAATAGCGGTACCGTATATCAGTTAAGCTTGATCAGAGCCATCCAAAATCCGCGTGGGGAAGTGCTGTATAGTTATACGCCGAATGTTCGAAACTATGTAAGTCTGAGCGACAATCTTTGGAATGCGATCCATGTCGGCATGCGCAGAGTGATCGAACGAAAGTCATATTTTAATGACTTTGGAGTAGTCTGCGCCGGGAAAACAGGAACGGCCCAGGAAGCAGAAAATAAACCCAACCATGCATTGTTTGTTGCTTACGCCCCCTATAACTCGCCGGAGATCGCGATTGCCATACGTATCGCGCATGGATATTCCTCTGATTACGCCGCGCAGCTGGGCAAAGATGTATTTACTTATTATTTTAATCTGATGGATCATACGGAGCTGATCAACGGCGAGGCATCGGAGGCAGTCGGAGGCAGCACGACAACAGATTAATATTAGAAAGGATAATTATGGATACCCTGATCAAAATAAAGAGCTCTGCTAACGGGCTCAGAATCATAATGGCCACGGAGGGAAGCATGGAAGAGCTGGAAGAGGCGCTTCGTCAAAAGCTGACCGATGGGCGGAAATTTTTTGGGAATGCCAAAATGGCGCTGTCATTTGAAGGGAAAGAACTGACGGAAGAAGAGCAGGATCATTTCTGCGATATCATTACGGAATGTACGGATATCAATATCGTCTGTCTCGTAGATCTTTCCAAGGCAGCGGATTCATTTCAGCATTGCATCCGTACCGTTTCGGAAGAATATAAGAAAAATGATATCTGCTTTATCAGAAACTCCGTCATTAATCAGGAGTTTATAGATTCGGAGAAGGATGTGGTCGTCATAGGCGATGTGCATCCCGGATGCACGATCATTTCAGAGAAAAGCATCTATATCTTTGGCGGTTTATATGGGGAGGCATATGCCGGGATCCGGTCTTCGGAGAATCCCAAAATACAGCCGCCGGAAGACAAGAATGATGAAGTACATAATGATGAATTACATAATGAGGCTTCTAAGCAGGTGATCCTTGCTATGGAGATGGCGCCGGAGGAACTCAGGATCGGCCGCCTTTGTTATCAGCCTGCAAAAAAGCCGCGCTGGGGGATCAAGCCAAAGTTATTGCCCCAGATTGCTTATGCATCTAATGATAAAATTAATATAGAGCCTTACACCAAAGAATTACTAAAACGGATCACGGAATGATCCATTGGCTGTAAGCAGATTACTGATGTGATCATGTTTTAGGGGACAATTATTAATTTTGGAGGGAGACCAAATGAGTGAAGTAATTGTCATTACATCAGGGAAAGGCGGAGTCGGTAAGACAACTACGACCGCAAATGTAGGAACGGGACTTGCGTCCCTCGGAAAAAGCGTTGTCCTCATTGACACGGATATCGGACTTAGGAATCTTGATGTCGTTATGGGACTGGAGAACCGCATCGTTTATAATCTTGTCGATGTGATCGAAGGAAACTGCCGCATCAAACAGGCGCTTATCAAAGATAAGCGTTACCCATCGCTATATCTTCTGCCCTCGGCACAGACAAAGGATAAAAGCGCAGTATCGCCGGAACAGATGAAAAAGCTGATCCAGGAATTAAAAGAACAGTATGATTATATCCTGTTAGACTGTCCCGCGGGCATCGAGCAGGGATTTAAAAACGCGATTGCAGGTGCGGACAGAGCGCTGGTCGTGACGACACCGGAGGTTTCCGCCATACGGGATGCCGACCGTATCATTGGTTTATTGGAAGCCAATGAATTTGAGAAGATCGAGCTTGTCATCAACCGCCTCAGACATGATATGATCAGACGCGGTGAAATGATGACGATTGATGATGTCATTGATATTCTGGCAATCCCGCTGATCGGCGCGGTTCCGGATGATGAGAATGTCGTGATCTCCACCAATCAGGGAGAACCGCTTGTCGGCAGCGCAACGCAGGCAGGCAAGGCGTATCTGAATATTTCCAAGCGCGTCACCGGGGAGGAGATACCGCTGATGGAAATGGACAAGAGCATCACTTTATGGGCCAGATTCAGCGGCATTTTCCATCGTGTATAGCAGAAAGGAGAGCGGACTATGAATAAATTTTTATCTCTTTTCAAAAGACATTCATCAAGCGGCGTTGCGAAAGACAGACTGAAAATACTATTGATCTCCGATCGGACGGAATGTTCACCGGAAATGGTGGAAATGATCAAAAAGGATATCATCGGCGTGTTGTCAAAATATATGCGCATTGATGTAGAGAGTACGGAAATACAGATTACACAGACCAAAAATCAGGAACGGGGCAGCCGGATCCCGTCGATCCGCGCCAATATCCCCATCCTGGAATTACGTTCAAAATAAAAACCGCAGGATAAGGATAGTATTATGCCGCAAAAATACCATATTAAAAATTTTGATTTTATACTTCTATTATTGCTGCTTGCAGTGACAATAATAGGCATTCTCGCGATCGGAAGTGCCAAGGAATCCGTACAGACCAGACAGATTGGCGGCGCCATCCTTGGCATATTTCTGATGGCTGCGATCGCCTGTGTGGATTATCACCTGATATTGAAGCTGCAATGGCTGATTTACGCAGTAAATCTCGGCTTACTGCTTTTGGTGCAGCTGATTGGCAACTCTTCGCATAATGCCCAGCGATGGCTGGAAATTGCGGGAATCAGATTTCAACCTTCAGAAACTGCAAAAATACTGTTGATACTTTTTTATGCACAGTTTATAATAAAGCATAAGGATAATTTGAATACATTCAGCACATTGGCAAAAATGATCCTTTTGCTGCTTCCGCCGCTGGCATTGATCTACAAACAACCGGACATGTCGACAAGTATTATGGTGGCAGTTATTTTCTGCGTAATACTTTATGTTGGGGGATTGAGTTATAAGATCATTTTAGGGCTGCTTGCCGTTGCGGTTCCGGTCGGTGTTATCTTTTTATTTATTGTGCTGCAGCCGGATCAGACATTGATCGAGGATTATCAGCAGGAACGTATTTATGCATGGTTAAATCCCGAAAAATATGAGCTGACCACTGCATATCAGCAGCAAAATTCGATCACTGCCATAGGTTCGGGGCAATTGTGGGGCAAGGGACTGAACAATAACGAAGTAGGCTCCGTGAAAAACGGAAATTATATTTCGGAACCGCAGACGGATTTTATCTTTGCCATAATTGGCGAAGAGATGGGATTTGTCGGAAGCTGTGCAGTCATCCTGCTTTTGATGGCGATCACGGCAAGATGCTATCTGGGCGCCATGCAGGCAGATGATATTGCAGGTGCCGTAATCTGCAGCGGAGTTGGTTCAATCGTATGTTTTCAAAGCTTTATCAACATTTCGGTTACTACCGGGCTCCTTCCGAATACCGGAATACCGCTGCCCTTTGTCAGTTACGGACTGACCTCGCTGGTCAGTATGTATATGGGAATGGGATTCGTATTCAATGTGAAGCTGCAGCGTGGAAACCGCAGACGGACAAACAGCGAGAAAGAGGATGAAACATTTTTTTCACTGCAAAAGTCCCTGAATCGTTAATGTCAAAACCATAAAAGCCGGTCACAATATGGAGGATAAGCATGAATATTGCGTTAATTGCTCATGATGCAAAGAAAAAACTGATGCAGAATTTTTGTATCGCTTACCGGGGGATCTTAAGCAAGCATATTTTATATGCAACCGGAACCACGGGACGCCTGATAGAAGAGGTGACGAACCTTACGATCCACAAATATCTTGCCGGGCATCTGGGCGGAGAACAGCAGATCGGTGTTCAGATCGAGCATAATCAGATCGATCTGGTTATATTCCTGCGTGATCCGCTGACACCAAAATCCCATGAACTGGATGTCAACAATCTTGTCAGACTGTGTGATATGCACAATATTCCACTGGCAACCAATCTTGCTTCTGCGGAATTATTGATAAAATCTCTGGAACGAGGAGAATTTGAGTGGCGTGAATATAAATAATAATTTAAAAAAAATTAAAGCGTTATGTCTTATTTTGTTGACAACAGTCTCATTGGCTGCCTGTGCTTCTGAAGAGATTCCGCTTTCTTATGGGACGCTGCAGTCTAATGACAGCTTTTCCATAGAAGCCGATGAAGCACAAACGCAGATTGCCTTGTTTGCTTCTGAGCTTTGCGCTGCGGCAGATGATATTACAGACAGCAGTACAGCTGTTGTAGATGATCTGAATGCGGCATGCATATATGATCTTAATCAGGAGAAGGTGTTATATTCCTATCATGCCAATGAGCGCCTCAATCCGGCATCATTGACAAAAATCATGACAGCGCTGCTTGTGATGGAAAACTGCAATCTGGAAGATGTTGTGCTGATTGGCGATGTAACCATCTATGAAGATGGCGTACAGCTCTTTAATCTGAAAGCGGGAGACCGGATCACCGTACAGAATCTTCTATATGCGACGCTGGTATATTCCGCCAATGACGCAGCACTGGCGCTGGCGCAGCATGTGGCAGGCTCTGAGGAGGCGTTTGTGGAAATGATGAATACACGGGCGCTTCAGCTTGGCGCGACCAATACACATTTTGTAAATCCGCACGGATTATCACATGGNNTGAAACATTATACAACAGCATACGACCTGTATCTTATCTTTAACGCGGCGGTAAAGCATGATATCTTTCAACAGATCATCAATACCACCTCTTATACTATAGAATATACTCTGGCAGATGGAACACAGAAAAGCAGGGATATCACGACCACCAATAAGTTCCTTTCGGAAATTTACGATTCGCCGTCCGGCGTATCAATCATCGGGGGAAAGACGGGAAGCACCATGGCAGCCGGAAAATGTATCATCCTGTATGCTTCGGATGCTGCAGGGAATCCTTATATCTGCGTCGTTATGGGAGCAGGCAATGAAGAACAGCTTTACCGCCTGATGAAACAGCTTTGTGAGGAAGTCATCTTGAAATAAATGTAATTTTATATAGCTTTGGATGAAACTTTATTTCTTTTTGAAATATGAGTTGTACTATCCGGCATAATACTGTATAATAATTTTATGATAAATTTTGTTTTTTTATATACCAATACATAAAATTCGGAGGATGGAAGCATGATTCAATTGATTGTCGGAAATGAAGGAAAAGGAAAGACAACAAAACTTTTGGAAAAAGCAAATCAGGAGATCACTAAGGTAAACGGCACGATCGCTTATCTTGATAAGAATAAGAAGCATATGTATGAACTGAATAATAAGATTAGGCTTGTGGATGTATCTGAGTTTGATTTTAAGACGACAGATGAGTTTTACGGCTTCGTATGCGGAATCATTTCAACAGATCACGATCTTGAGCAGCTTTATTTTGACAATTTCTTAAGGATCGCTTCCGCGCAGAAGGAAGATATTCTGACGGTACTTGATAAATTTGCTGATTTAAGCAGCCGCATGAATATTACATTATGTATGAGCATTGCAATGGACGAAAGCGCCATTCCTGAAAAATACCGCGCAGACGTCATTATTTCACTTTAAAACAAGCAGGCATAGGCTTTAATCAAAATGGGAAGTCAAAAAAGGCAGCAAATAACAAATAACAGACCGATAGCATTATTTATTGTTCTGATTATTATTGTTTATATTATCAGCCAGTTTTATAAGCTGATCAACAGAAATGATATCTCCTCTTATCAGGTGAAGGAAGGTTCACTGGCGGTTTCCAGTATCTATACAGGGATCGCCATTCGGGAAGAGG
>DLOQ01000087.1:33853-34149 GCA_002479655.1 Lachnospiraceae bacterium UBA7480 | reverse complement strand
CGTATCTTGCCGGAGAGATGGCAGCAAGCTATATTGAAGGCGTACAGAGTAAACAGGTGGGAACCAGCATCAAGCATTTTATGGCAAACAGTCAGGAAACAAGGCGGATGTCTTCGGATTCCAGAGTGGATGAGCGGACGATGAGGGAGATCTATCTGCCGGCATTTGAAACGGCAGTCAAAAAATCAAAGCCGTGGACAGTGATGTGCTCTTATAACCGTATCAACGGAACTTATGCTGCGGAAAATAAATGGCTGCTGACAGAACTTCTGCGGGACGAATGGGGTTTTGACGGA
>DLOQ01000087.1:13581-33803 GCA_002479655.1 Lachnospiraceae bacterium UBA7480 | reverse complement strand
CTTGATCTGGAAATGCCGCCTTCCTTTGGAGTAAATGACAAGCTGATTGTAGAGGCTGTGAAAAACGGTACGCTTGAGGAAAAGGTATTGGATGAAGCGGTGATCCGTATTTTAAATATTATCTACCGCTATATGGAGCATCGGGATAGGACGGCTGTATTTGACCGGGACGCACAGCATGATCTCAGNNCAGGAAGGCTGCGGAGGAATCTCTTGTGCTTTTGAAAAATGAAGGTGTTCTGCCATTGAAGAAAGAGCAAAAGATTGCCATCATCGGACAGTATGCTGAGAAACCGAGATATCAGGGCGGCGGCAGTTCGCACATCAACAGTTATAAGGTGTCAGGTATGCTTGAATGTGTGAAGGATATGGAAAATGTTACCTTTGCGCAGGGATATGATGACACATTGGAGGAGATGGACGGTCGGACCGGAAGCGTCGATCCTAAGAAAGAGCAAAAAGCGAAAGCGTTATTAGAGGAAGCGGTTCAGGCTGCGAAAGACGCGGAGGCGGCGGTGATCTTTGCCGGACTGCCGGACAGCTTCGAATCAGAGGGATATGACAGAAAGCATATGCGGATGCCAGACAGTCAGAATACGTTGATTCACGAAATTGCAAAGGTTCAGCCCAATACCATTGTGGTTCTGCACAATGGTTCTCCGGTAGAGATGCCGTGGGTAGATGAGGTTAAAGGTATCTTGGAGGCTTATCTGGGCGGCGAGGCGGTAGGCGAAGCGGAGTACAATATCTTATTTGGCAGCGTCAATCCCAGTGGCAAGCTGGCGGAGACATTTCCACTGCGGTTAGAGGACAATCCTTCGTATCTGTATTATATCGGGGAAGGGGATATGACGGAATACCGCGAGGGCGTCTTTGTCGGATACCGTTATTATGATACAAAGAAAATGCAGACGTTGTTTCCGTTTGGGCATGGACTGAGTTATACGGAATACACCTATTCCAATCTGCGGCTGGAATGTGGTGACAACGCTGCTGCTCAGAACAGCAGCGCAAAGGATCAAAGGAATGTTCAATGTGTGAATGGCGATGCTGCCGGGGGAAAGCAGAGCGCCGATGGCATGCTCAGGATCAAGGATACGGATCTTCTGACGGTATCCATTGATATTACGAATACGGGAAGCATGGAAGGAAAAGAAGTTGTCCAGCTTTATGTTGCCGACGAGGAAAGCTCCGTCATCCGTCCGGAAAAAGAGTTGAAGGGATTTGAAAAGGTAAGTTTAAAACCGGGCGAGACAAAGACAGTGCATTTTATGCTGGATGCAAGAGCATTTGCCTATTATCATACGGAGCTGAAGGAATTTTATGTGGAAAGCGGAACATTTGCTATTCTGGTCGGAAGCTCCTCCAGAGAGATCCGTGAGGAAGGCAGGGTCTATGTGGAAGGAACTAAGGTATATCAACCGAAATATCATCTAAATACGACATTTGGCGATCTGATGAAGGATGAAAAGGCATCGCGTATTCTTGCACCGTTATTTGCAGCCAGTACGTTAGTGGAAGTCTGTGATACGGATAGCGCGGAAAAGGGCGAAGGGGATAGCTTTACGGGGTTACAGGACGCAATGATGGAGTATCTGCCGCTTCGTGCGATGGTGAGCTTTCAGGATGGGTCGGTTGATTTTGATAAACTTAGGAAGATTCTGGATCAGCTGAATGAATAGAAGAAATGGGTCACAGAAAAACACAAAGGTGGCATAGGGTAGTCATCGCAACAAGCTGCTCTGACATGGAGGAATGGTATGGAAACATCTGCGGTAGTGAGACTAAAAAAGGGCGAGGGCAGGCTGCTCAAGGCAGGGGGACTGTGGATCTTTGATAATGAGATCGACGCGGTCATATCTGCCGATAGGAAGATAGCTGCTGATAGGAAAATATCTGCCGACAGAGAAAGATCTGTTGATAAGAAAGCGTTTATTGGCGATCATAACGCGGTGGGAAAATTTGCGCCGGATGGGATCTGCCGTAACGGAGATATCGTTATTGTGGAAGATTTTGACGGCTATCCCATGGGAAAAGGATTTATTAATTTTAACTCCAAGATCAGGATCCGGATGATGACGCGCAGCGCGGAGCAGCAGATTGACGAGGATTTTCTGCGGATGCGTGTGAGGGATGCATGGGAATACCGAAAAAAGACAGTGGATATCAGCAGCTGCCGCGTTATCTTTGGAGAGGCGGATTTTCTGCCGGGACTGGTGGTTGATAAATTTGCGGATGTGTTGGTGGTTCAGTCGCTTGCGCTCGGCATCGACCGATTTAAAGAAACCATTGTCGGGATGCTGAAAAACACGATGGCTGAGGACGGCATCACGATCCGCGGCGTCTATGAAAGAAGCGATGCCAAAGAACGTGAAAAGGAAGGTATGGAACGCGTCACGGGATTTCTGGGTGAGGAATTTGATACCAGGGTTCCGATCGTGGAAAATGGCGTGAAGTATATCGTAGATGTGAAAGACGGTCAGAAGACGGGTTTCTTCTTAGACCAGAAACATAACCGGCTTGCGGTTCAGAAGCTGTGCAAGGATGCCAAAGTGTTAGATTGCTTTACCCATACGGGTTCTTTTGCGCTAAATGCCGGGATCGCCGGAGCAAAGAGCGTATTGGGCGTGGATGCTTCTAAGCCGGCGGTAGAGCAGGCAGCGGAGAATGCTATGCTGAATGGACTTTCCGAGACGGTAAGCTTTCAATGCGAGGATGTATTTGAGCTGTTGCCAAAGCTGATCGAACAGGGCGAGCAGTATGATGTGGTGATCCTGGATCCGCCTGCATTTACCAAATCCCGAAGCTCCATAAAGAATGCCGTGAAAGGCTACCGTGAGATCAATCTCAGGGGGATGAAGCTGGTGAAAGACGGAGGTTATCTGGCAACATGTTCCTGCTCTCATTATATGGATTATGAGCTCTTTACCAGAACGATCGGTGAAGCGGCAAGAGGCGCTCACAAACGGCTGCGTCAAGTGGAATTTCGCACCCAGTCGCCGGATCACCCGATCTTGTGGTCAGCGGAGGAAAGTTACTATCTGAAATTTTATATTTTTCAGGTGGTGGAAGAGAAGTAGGGATTGACCAATGACCCCACGCAGCATTTTAAGGATGACCACACAAATTAAGTCTGTATTACCAAATGGAAGTACAGGCTTATTATATATAATATGGTTCCTTCTGGAAATGTAATACTCAGCAAGCGACGATTCAAAATAGAGAGTCCTGATCAATTGTTATTGTAATAGTTATTTATATCATGTATCCTTGTGATATTTGAATATGTGATCATCAACAAAGCCATTACTAAAGCGCAAATGAAAGCCTATTGAAAGCTCCCCATCTGAAATGTTGCTCAGATCGAAACTGTACCAGACAAGCTGCATATCATCACTCCAGTTGGCGCTCTCATCTGCATTAAATTCACCTTTTCTATAGTAATATACATTATAGTGAAATTCATCAATAAAGACTACTTCATAATCGTTAAAAAAAGTATCACGCAAACAAATATCACTGTTGAGGGATTCATGATTCATACATGGTATATTATCAATATATTGAAATTCCAGTGTATGATCTGTATAATTTGTGCTTTTGTTCATAAATATATAATCGTCAAATATCCATACCCCCTCCAGTTTTATCCAAAGGTCATTCATCACTGTCGCATAGGGGTTGTCAGATTCAGAAGAAATGTCGTCGTATTGTTCTGATACAAAACCGACTTCTCTAAAACTGGCAAGGATGGCTATTACTTCCCGTTCTTCCTGTTCTGTAAATTCCTTGTTTGAAGTAGTGGCAATCACAGAAATATGACCTGCATAAAAAAAGGAAAATGTAGGCAATCCGACTATAAAAGATTCGTATTGTTCGCCTGCCTCACTTTCCGGCAAAAGAGCATACCGCACAACACGTTCGACATTGACTGATTCTCCGCCGGCAAGTAGGTCGCATTCTCTGGTGGTTTCCAGCTTAGCTACCATAAATGTGCCCAAATCAGAATAATCAGTTGCTTGTACATAACCGGGATTAAAACTTGCATTAGCCACTGGCGTAACATCAACGCTATTGATTTTGTGTGTTGGTCCTTCCAGGTCGCGAAGAGTGCCAAAATACCAGTAGGTAATGGTGGTGCCTACGTCGTTTGTTAATATAACCTTTTCCTCAGTAGGGGAAACTTCTTCACTCTTAATTGTCCAGCCGTCGGGATAGTCGAAGGAAAATGCGGGATAAGTGATAAGATTTACTTTTCCATAACGGGTGGTATAAGTATTATTGAGTTCTATATCCGATATTGTATGCGTGACTGTATCAGGAATATTAGTAATTGTTTCTGCGAATTCAGCATTTTCGGTAAATTCAGCAGTTTCCGCAGATTCCTCAATTTCGTCCGTAATGGTCTGTTCCGGTTTTACATTTGTGGTATTATAATCGCAACCAATCAGTAATACTGTTAAAAACATGGAAAAAAGAAAAGATATAAAAGTATTATTTTTCATTTTCAGCTACTCCTTATATGATTATTAAATATAATTTCAGATGTCGGGTTACCAGCCTCTCCATCTTTTTTCACGTTCCCGTTCAATTGCCAATAGTTGTTCTGATGCAGTTCTGGCTCTTCGCTGCTCATCAAGGCGTTCTCTTTCAAATTCCTGTCGTTCTTTTTCAAGCCGCAGCATTTCTTGATTTTGCATTTCCTGCTGCCTGCGAAGAAGTACCAGTTCTCTGTGTGTATTGTCAAGGGAACATAAATATAAATCATCAATCGCCTTATAATAGTTGGCGGATATTTGCTCAAAATGATTTCCTAATTCATTTAATTTAGTAATAATTGATTTTGTGTATTGCATATAATATATACCATAGATATGTTTAATAATTTTAGTAATAATAAAAGCAATCGGTCCAATAAATACAGCGAACGCTATTATCAATAAATCAGATAATGAAAAAATAAGAGAAGTACGAAAGCTTACCGGAAGGTAATCAAAAATTACTAATCGTATTATTATAAGAACAATAAGCAATACCTCAATCAGTTTAGCTTTTTTTTCTGTTTTTTTCCATTTCATGTATTTTTGATATTTGATTTCATTGTTTTCACGTTCTGGATTTACGATTTCTGCCACTTTATCATAATAGAGTTTTTTCTCTTTATCTAATTCTTGTAGTTGTTCTTTTACCCCGGAAATGTGGAAGTTTTTTTTCCCGTATTCAAAGGCTTTTTTGAATTCGTACAAAAAAAACACGGTATCTAAATTAAGTTTTTTTAGGTCAGATGTTTTTCTCATCTTGTATTTTTTCCTTTCTGTTTCATTGTTCTTCTTAGTTTGTCATGAGGAATATTCCTCATACCGATATGTTATTACTATATGAGATAATCAATGAAAAGTCAAGAGGGACGCGATTCGCATGATATCTTTTCAGCCATTCAGGGAATTAATTAAGACAAAACAAGTCAGCACTTATTATTTACGCAATAAGTGCGGACCCTATAATCTTGATAATAAGACCATTGAGCGTCTAATGCATGATGAATCGGTTTCGACCAATACAATTGATGCTTTGTGTCAGATTTTTAACTGTAAATTAGAAGATATTATGGAAGTCCTGCCGGACCAAATTGATATGAATGAAAAATGATTGTATGCTGATAAGGGTGTCGTTGTACTTGTGACGGATTATGATGACATGCATCTGACTTTTGGACAAATGAGCCAGAACTTCAAAAATAAAGATATATTGATAATTGCTTTCAAAAAGTATATACTATGTATATACTTTTTGCGTAAGGAGGGTTTTTGATGCAGACGCAGGTAAGAGAATGGGGAAATAGTCAAGGAATAAGACTTTCAAAGGAAATATTAAAAAGCGCGGGAATCACATTGAATGAGATTCTGGATGTTTCAGTATCAAATGGCGTAATTACTTTGTCAAAATCATTTCGTCATAAAACACTTGAAGAAAGGGCATCTGAATTTGACGGCAAATTAATACTTGATGGTGAATATGATTGGGGCGAATCTGTCGGAAGAGAGGTATGGTGATGGAACAATTGCATCAGGGAGATATCCTCAAAATAGAGAAAGTCAAACATCCCGTGTTAGTTGTCAGTAAAGATTTTTTTAATACAAGCGGTGAGATCATTGGCTGCCCGATCATTGCCAATTCAATATCGGGACCTCTTCATATATGGATATCTACAGAAGAAAATGAAGGATATGTACAATGTGAAAAGCTTGCATTGCTGGATCTGACCGTTCGTAGTTATAAAAAAACAGATAGACTGCCAATTTCTGAAATGATGAATATATCTGATGCCATTCAGGGTATTTTCGAATATGTTTGATTTTGTGTCAATCAGGATTGGCGGATTTCTCATCGCGTGTCATCGCAGCAAGCTGCTCTGACATGGAGGATTAGATTGCATTTTTGTTTTTTTTTTGGTAAAATTCTACCAGTATTTATATTTTATAAATAGACCGAGGAGAATGCAAAATGAGAAAAGAATATTGGAGATCCATAATGCTGTTGTTATTGTGTGTTATGCTTACGGCATGCGGAAAAGTCAAAATTGAAGATTATGCTACCAATGAAGGGTATGCGGCGGAGGATGGCAATGATGTTGCAGAGGCTCAGCAGGAGGATGGGAAAGATAACACCCAGAGCGCTGAAAACAAAGGAACAGGCATTCCGGTAGAAGATGTAAAAATCGGCGTTGTGCATCTTACTTCTCCTGAAGATGGAAGCGGATATACATATACGCATGATCTGGGGATCCAGGGAATGGAGAGAAACCTTGGTCTTTCGAGAGAACAGGTTGTTCGGAAACTGTACGTTGACGATACGGACGCAGTGGCGACAAAGCAGGCGATTCAGGAATGTATAGATGAAGGCTGCAACATTATCTTTACGACAAGCTGGGGTTATATGGAACCGACGGCAGAGATGGCGGAACAGTATCCGGATATTTACTTTTCGCATGGCACCGGTTATTTGAGCAACGGTAAAAACTTTAATAATTATTTTGGCAGGATCTATCAGGCGCGTTATTTAAGCGGCATTGTAGCAGGTATGAATACGAGAACAAATAAGATCGGTTATGTTGCCGCGATGGATTCCTCCAATTCAGAGGTGACAGGGGGCGTTGACGCTTTTGCACTCGGTGTTTATTCTGTGAATCCGGATGCAGAGGTTTATGTCAAAGTTACAAACAGTTGGTTTGATCCGGAAGGTGAGGAGGCTGCGGCGAGACTGCTCGTGGATTTGGGGTGTGATGTGCTTGCGCAGCATTGTGATACATCATATCCGCAGACTGTGGCTGAAGAGAATGGTGTGTATGGGATTGGATATAACTCCGATATGAGTAAAGAAGCGCCAAATGCATGTCTGTGCAGTGTGATCTGGAACTGGAGCGCTTATTATACTTCTTCGGTGCAGAGCATCATTGATGGCACTTGGGATGGCAGTAATTATTTTGGCGGTATGTCGGAAAATCTGGTAGGTATTACTGAGCTTTCCGATTTTTGTGTGGAAGGAACGCAGGAAAAGGTTGACGAAGCCAGAGCAAAGATTTTATCCGGTGAGTTTAATGTTTTTGACGGTGTGATCGAAACCAATACCGGGGAAATGATAGGTGAAGAAGGTAAAACTCTGGATGACGCGACGATAACAGGCGGTATCAATTGGTATTTCAAAACAGTGACGGTAGTGGAATAGGAGGAATGGCTATGAGTTTAAAAAAGAAGATCCTGGCAACGGCAATTTTTCCCATATTGATTCTGGGACTTTTGTCTATGATTCTGACATTAACGGTCGTTAAGAATGCCATGGTGAATGAGATCAGGGATGCGCTTAAGGGAACTGCGGCTGCAACGCTGGCAGCTTATGACCAAAATGCGGGCGATTACATAGAAAGCACAAACGGAGATATCTGGAAGGGCGGCTATAATGTTTCACATTCTGAAAGCCTTGTAGATAGGATAAAGGATAATTCCGGAATGGATGTTACGTTTTTTTACGGGGACAAAAGGATCATGACTTCCGCGCTTGATAGCAGCGGCAACCGGATCTTAGGTTCCCCTGCGGGAGAGACGATCGTTCAAAAAGTGCTGCAAGGGGGAGAAGAATATTTCAGTAAAGCAGTTTCCCTTGATGGTGTGCTTACATATGGATATTATATGCCGGTTTACCAAAATGCTTCGACGACAGAGCCGATCGGTATGATTTTTGTCGGCAGTAATAAAGCGGATCAGGATAAAACGATCAACCAGATATTAGGGATGGTCGGAATAGCTGTTTTGGTCGTCATGGCGCTCTGTATTGTAGCTGCGACCAGAATTGCGGTGTCTATCAGCAGAAATATACAATCCAGTATCGGTATCGTGAAGATGGTTGCGGAAGGAAATCTGGATGTGGAGATCGGGGAGAAGATGCTTTCCTATAAAGACGAGATAGGAGAGCTGTCAAGGACGATGCTCACATTGCGGGATGCGTTAAAATCTACGATTCAGGAAATCGTCGGAAATGCCAATCATTTATTGGAGGCATCGGAGACTTTAGGAGATGTGGCTAAACATACAGGCGGGGCAATGCAGGAAGTGACTCAGGCAGTCAGCCGTATTTCGGATAGTTCTACGGAGCAGGCGAAAAATTCAAAAAATACCTCGGAACATATGCGGATCATGGGTTCTGATATTACAGAGACTGCTTCAGAGGTCAATATGCTGGATATTAACGCTGCGGCAATGCAGAAGTCCAGTGAAAAAGCGATGGATACACTTGAAAATCTGTGCCGGATCAATGAGGAAGNNATCGAAGAGATCCGGACGCAGACGAATCGCACAAATGATTCCGTACAGCAGATCTATCAGGCAACAGCCTTTATTACTTCCATAGCGGAAGATACTAATTTGTTAAGCTTAAATGCGTCGATTGAAGCGGCAAGAGCGGGCGAAAGCGGCAGAGGATTTGCCATTGTAGCAGACCAGATCCAGAAGCTGGCAGACCAGTCAGGACAGTCCAGCCTTGAGATCGAGAAGGCAAGCCAGAAGCTGATGGAAGATTCTGCGAAGGCAGTGGAAATTATGCAGCAGATGCAGGGGATCATAACAAGTCAAAGCGCGAGTATGCAGGATACGCAGAGCATTGTCAGGGAAGTTTTGGGTGAAATCAACGACTCCATGCACGGCATTGAAATGATCAAGGGCAGCGCCCAGCGTTTGGAGCAGTCCCGTAATGAAGTGGTGCGGGCGGTAGAAGACCTGTCGGAAATTGCACAGGATAATGCTTCCGGAACCCGGAGGACTTATGACGCGACGCAGGAAGCGGTAGGCGCCTTTGAACAGGTTTCCGCCAATGCGGGGAAACTGCGTGAAATAGCTGATGAACTGGTAAAAAGCATTGAATATTTTAAATTATAGTTTGTTGGTGTTATAATCAAGGCTTGGAAAGTGATGGAAAGGCAGGGCGGTTTCTGTGGAAACGTATGAGATTTTCAGGGATTTGGCGATTATTATCTTATCAGCTAAATTTATGGGAATTGTGGCGAAAAAGTGCAAAGCCCCGATGGTGGTAGGCGAGATCATTGCGGGGCTGATCGTAGGTCCTTGTTTGTTTGACTGGGTTGTAAGTTCCGATTATATAGCTAAGATGGCGGAGATCGGCGTGATACTGATCATGTTTTCCGCCGGTCTTGAGACGAATCTGAAGGAGTTGAAAAAATCCGGTTTGATCGCTTTTCTGATCGCTTGTGCGGGCGTATTTGTACCGCTTGTGGGTGGCGCTGTTTTATATATGGTATTCTTCGGATGGTCAGCGTGGGGATCAGAGGGCTTTTTCAAAGCGTTGTTTATCGGTTCCATCATGACGGCGACCTCCGTAGGGATCACGGTAGAGTGTCTGCGTGAAATGGGATATCTGAAAGGGAAGATCGGGCAGACAATCTTAAGCGCCGCGATCATTGATGATGTGATCGGCATCATCGTTCTGACTTTTGTGATAGGGTTTAAGGATCCAAGTTCCAATACATTGCTGGTAATGAGCAATATGGTTGTCTTCTTTGCGGCCTCTCTGGTTGGTGGTTATGTGCTTTATCGGATTATGCAGAAGGTAGATGCAAGATACCCACATTCAAGGAGGATTCCGATCATTGGTCTTGGGATCTGTTTTGCCATGGCATATTGCGCAGAGAAGTATTTTGGCATTGCGGACATTACCGGCGCTTATGTAGCAGGCATCATCCTGTGTAATATACGGGATGCGGAATATATTGACCGGAAGGTATCTATCAATAATTATATGTTCTTTGGCCCGATCTTTTTTGTCGGGATCGGATTAAAGACGAATCTAAGGGAGCTGGATACCAGTATGCTTTGGTTCTCTGTCTGCTTTGTCCTTGTGGCGATGCTGACGAAGGTCATAGGCTGCGGTTTGATGTCCAGAGTATGCGGCATCAAAGGGATCAACTGTATCAAGGTCGGCGTAGGTATGATGACGCGCGGCGAGGTGGCGCTGATCATCACACAAAAAGGACTCGCATTGGGAATTATTGATTCCTCCTATTTTACGGCTGTAATTTTATTAATAATTGTATCTAGTATTTTGGTGCCGATCCTATTAAAATATCTATATACGAAAGCGCCTGATCCGGCGGAGCCCGCGGCGCAGGGCGCGTAGCTTACAGTACGATTTAATGGACACATAACCTGTTAATCTGTCCTTATCAAACAGATAGGGAGGTAGCGGTTATGAAAGGATATTACATCAGTGAAGGATATATGGGATTGGTTGGTACGAAATATGTCCTGTTTGTAAATGAGGAAGAATATCTGGAATTTGTAAGAGAGCAAAATTTGAAAGTAGGGTAGCGGCATAAGGTTTTGCCGTCAGTCAAAATAATCACATACGGAAAGGAATCTTGATCATGAAACTTAGTAAAAAAATGATCGCAGGAATCGTAACTGCAGCAGCATTGCTGATTGGTATTATCGGTCTGCTGGTAATGATGCCAAAGGGTCAGGATTCCACAGAGGAACAGGCAGCAGTTAATAGTGAAGGGACAGTGCAGGATATTGCGGCGTCAGGTGCGGATGAGACCGTGGTGCAGGAACAGAGGACGGATACAGCTTCCGGACAGAGCAATGGATCTGAAGATACATCCGGCAGTACGGAGACGGCGGATCCCAATGGCACAGCCGGACAGGAAAATACTTCAGAGCAGGACGCTGTAACTGATCAGAATGGCACTGACGGACAGACGACTCCGGAACAGACGGTGCCGGAACAGACACCGCCGGAACAGACGGTATCAGGACAGACGGCAGAAATCACACCTGCCCGGACTCCGGTGTCTGCTGCGGGAACGCCGGTGGCGAACCATGGCAAACTGTCTGTCAAAGGCAGCGGTTTAGTTGATAAGAATGGTAACGAATTTCAGATTCAGGGAGTGTCTACCCATGGGATTGCATGGTTCCCGGAATATGTCAATAAGGCGGCGTTCCAGACGATCCGTGATGAATGGGGCGCTAACTGCATCCGTCTTGCCATGTATTCCGCGGAATATGGCGGATATTGTACCGGAGGCAATCAAGCGGATCTGAAGCAGCTGGTGAATAACGGCGTATCTTATGCGACGGAGCTTGGCATGTATGTTATCATCGACTGGCATATCATGAATCAGGATGGCGATCCCAATACCCATAAGACAGAAGCATTGGCGTTTTTTGAAGAGATGTCCGCCAAATATGCGGATTATGACAATGTCATCTATGAGATCTGCAATGAGCCAAACGGAGGAACGCAGTGGTCTTCCATCAAAAGCTATGCGTTGGAAGTCATTCCGATCATCAAGGCGCATAACCCCGACGCCATCATCATCGTAGGTACGCCCAACTGGTCTCAGGATGTAGATGCAGCTGCCAGAGATCCGATCACCGGATACAGCAATATCATGTATACGATTCATTTTTATGCGGACACGCACAGGGACGGTCTGCGTCAGAAGATGCAGACAGCCATTGATAAGGGGCTTGCGCTGTTCTGTACGGAATTTGGCATCTGTGATGCCAGCGGTTCCGGCGCCAACAATATTACAGAGGGCAACAAGTGGATATCTGCACTGGATAACAATAATATCAGCTACTGTATCTGGAATCTGTCGAATAAAGCGGAAACAAGCTCGCTGATTCAGAGCGGATGCAATAAAACTTCCGGCTGGTCAACGAATGAACTGACAGAAGCCGGTAAATGGTATGTCGGGATTCTGGACAGCGGCGTGACGCCGGGGTCAACCGGTATTACGTCCGAAACGGGCAATAACAATAGCAATAACGGCAACAACAATAACAATAATAACAATAACAATAACAATAACAATAACAGCAGTACTCCGGCAGTTACGGCGAGTTCCGCCAATACGCAGGTCACCATTGCCAATTCCGGCGGCTGGTCAAGCGGAAACGGCAACTGCTCTCAATACACGGTAACCATTAAGAATACCGGCAGCACAGCAGTCAATAATTGGAAGGTTACAGTAAGCTTTGACAGCAATGTGACGCTGGATCAATCATGGAGCGGAAGCTTTGCGGCAAATGGCAGCAGTGTCACGATTAAGCCGGTGGATTTTAACCGTGAGATTGCCGCGGGACAAAGCGTTGAGGTAGGATTTATCATTTCTTATTCAGGAAATGTGGGAACACCGACAGTGTCAATTGATTAATGAATCACAGGGGCTGCCTTCCGGTAACCCCTGTTTGTTGGTTTTTTTGAGCTGTAGCTCACCTTTTGTGAGGACATTCATGCAGACCGCAGGGACCGCATCCGGGTTTTTTCGGCGGAGGCGGAGGCGGGCAGAATGGACAGTTTCCCTCGTTTTTTGGCGGTGGACAGAATGGACAGTTCCCATTGCCCGACGGTGGTGGAGGCGGAGACTGAGAACAGGATGGACAGGATGGTCCTTCCGGCCGGTTCCAATGATCATGGCCATTAGGACCATGATATCGTCTGCCAAACATATTATAAAAGAACATAAACATTCTCCTCATGTCATTTTATAATATACTATGTTGTATTTTGTCAAAAGGAAATAGTTTTTATTTCAAAATTTGGATATAATAACATATTATCAATTGATATTATTTTAGGAAAGAGAAAACAGCATGACAAGGGAAAAAAGAGTATTTGTATATACCATTATTATCGGCATCCTGACCCACGCGTTTCGGATGACCAACACCATGATCTGTACGGATACGACGAATTATCTGAAAAGCATAGGGGTTACCTGGGTGATATCCTTGGGAAGGATCTTACTGCCCGGAGTGGAAAAAATCAGGGGGACAGTGGAACTGCCATTTCTGATCGGGATCATCTGCCTCATTTTGATTGGCTGCACAGCTGTTTTCTTTGTGAGGCTGTTTGATATTCAGGAGAATATATTTCTTGTGATCGTTGCGTGGATTCTTGCAGCGAATCCCGTCGTAACATCGATTTTTGCGTATATGTATACAGCAGATGGATATATGATATCCTTATTATTTTCTGTATTGGCGGCATACCTGTGTCTGAAAAAAAGGGGTCTGGCGGGTATTCTTTCCGGCGGTTTGTGTCTTGCTGTTTCACTGGGATTTTATCAGGCATTTATATCAGTGACGATCATTATCATGCTCTTCTGGCTGTTTCGGATGTTATATACTCCGGAACATGACATAAAAGATATCGGGAAGATGGCGGGAAGATGTCTTTTGAGCGGAGTGACCGGAGTTGCCGTCTATGTGGTCTTGACCTTGATCGTCTGGAAAGCCGGCGGACATCAGGCGGCAGGCTATATGGGTATGGATAGCGCAGGCGGTGCGGGAATACATGGCCTATTGCAGGCGGTGATCGACTGTTATGTGGATTTTGCAAGGTTTTATATTGTACGATGGGAGCTGAACCGTTATAATGCCATGAACGTCTTGATGTTCTTGTTAACACTGATCACATGGCTGGTTTTTGTGACTAAGAGAAATTTATGGAGAAAGCCTGTCAGGGTTATCCTTATGGCGCTTGTATTTCCTCTTCTGCCGATTGTCTGTCATATCTTTGAGTTTGCTTCGGCAGGAGTTTCTTATACATCTACTTCCATGGAATACAGCCTTGCGCTGGTCTATCTTTTGCTGCTGATCATGTGGAGCGATATGCGGCTTTTTGCCTCTGCGCAGAATCATAAAGATGAGTGGAAAAAGCCGGATGATCAAGAGAAAGCCACAGGCATTGCAGAGAGCTTCAGGTGGACAGATCTGCGGTATTGGAAGAAGCATTATCTCAGTATGTTATCAGTAGTGCTTCTGTTATGTATTTCATTCCATTTTACGGTGATTGCCAACCGTGCCTATTACAATATGAATAATGCGAATACAAAGGTGGAAATGCTTCTCAACCGGCTTGTCATGCGGATGGAAATGGTAGAAGGATATCATGAAGATATGGAAGTTGCCATTTATGGTTCTTGTTATGAAATCCCGGAATATGTTCCGGCTGCGCCGATGATGTCGGGCGTCGTTTCCAACATTTTTCTGACACGGGACAACGAATATATCAGTATGATGAACCATTACCTTTCCACAAGTTATGAACGGGCTGGTTTTGAGACGATGTGTCAGATCGCTGCAACGGAGGAATTTGCGGCGATGGAAGCATGGCCCTCGGAGAATTCGATAAGGATAATCAATGGGACAATGGTACTATATCTATCAGATACGGATGTAAAACAATATCTGCCGCAGGAAGAATAGAAAAGGGCAGAGAGATCACCGGTGGCATTGGGAAGAATAGGAGAGGGGACGAAATGATTACGATCAGTTTATGTATGATTGTCAAGAATGAAGAAGCAGTATTGGCAAGATGTCTGGATTCCATTGCGGATCTGATGGATGAGATCATTATCGTAGATACCGGATCGACGGACAGGACGAAGGAGATCGCCCGTAAATATACAGATCAAGTCTATGATTTTGCCTGGACAGGAAGCTTCAGCGATGCAAGAAATTATTCTTTTTCCAAAGCTTCCAAGGAGTATATCTATTGTGCAGATGCTGACGAGGAGTTGGATGAAGCGAATCATGAGAAGTTTCGCGTTTTAAAGGAAGCTATGCTGCCGGAAATCGATCTTGTACAGATGTATTATGCCAATCAGCTTTCTTATAATACCATTTATAATTACGATAAAGAGCTGCGGCCCAAGCTTTATAAACGATTGCGGGAATTTATCTGGGAAGGCGCCATTCATGAGGCGGTGCGGCTGGATCCGGTGATTTACGACAGTGATATAGAGATATTACATAAACCGGAGGGCAATCACAAAGCAAGGGATCTGGCGGCATTTGAGCGATTGTTTAAAGAGGGTACGGCGCTTGATAAGCGTTTACACAGTATCTATGCAAAGGAATTGATGATCGCAGGGGAAAAGGAAGATTTTATTAAGGCGTTTCCGATCTTTCAGGCAACCTTATCGGACGTCAGCCGTGGGGAAGAAGAGATCATGGAGGCATGCTGTATCTGTGCCCATACCTGTCTGATGACAGGGGAGGATCTGGGATTATTCCAATATACGACAAAAGCTATGGCTATGAACGGCTGCAGCGAAATCTGCTGCATCTTGGGAGAGTATTACCGCATGGCGGAGGAGCCGGAGGAGGCGGCGGTCTGGTATTACAATGCGGCCTTTGAGACAGAAAGCGTAATCAGTTTAAAGCATCATAAGGAATTGCCGCTGCGGGCATTATCTGAGATTTATCGCGGACTTGGGAATACAGAGCAGGCGGAGTATTATGAGGGACTGCTTAACAATCAGGAATAGAGGGGGCAGTCAAGTCTTTCAAATTTCATCCAACGAGGGATAGGAATCAATCGCTCCGGAGGATTGCACGCTGATGGCACAGAATCGATTGGCAAATTCCAACAGCGAGTTCATATCGGCTTCCGTCAGAGATTCTATGTTGTCTGCAGAGATTCCCAGTGCGTGAAGCTTCCACAAAAACGCGCCGATAAATCCGTCACCTGCGCCGGTGGTATCTACAGCTTTGACCCTGCCTGCCGGAGAAAATGCATGATTGTTTCGGGTAAAAGAATAGGCGCCCCTGCTTCCGCAGGTAAATATCACAAGCTTGACGCCCTTGTCAAAAAACAAGGGGAGCGCTTTCTCAATCGTATCCATGCCGGTGATAAATCCGAGTTCTTCATCGGATATTTTTAAGATATCCGTCATACTGATAAACTTCCGGACCACATTTTTCAGTTCCTCCTTATTGTCCCAAAGTTGAAAACGCAGATTCGGATCAAAACTGATCATCGCATTTTCCTTTCGCGCAGATGTGATTGCTTTGACGTGCGCTCCCCGCATGGGAAAGTCTCCCAGAGATACGCTGCAAAAATGCAGGGCAAAAGCATCATCAAACCATTCCTGTTTTATCTGATCTTCATTTAACAGCATATCGGCAGACGGCTTACGGTAAAAAGAAAATGTCCTGTTCCCATCCTTTGCAAGACTCACAAATGCCAGCGCGGTATTGGCTTCCTCTGTATAACTGATGCAGGACGTATCTATACCGGCCTGTGCTAAGGCTCTTGTTATCTTGTCTCCAAAGGGGTCTGCGCCAAGCTGGGTGATCAATCTTGATTTTCCGCCAAGTCTGGAAAATGCGCCGCAGACATTGGCCGGGGCGCCGCCAACAGCGNNATGGCGGGAGCGCCGCCCACAGCGGGGAGGAAACTGTTCACTTCATAAAATTCGCAGCCGCTTTTATCGGGTATAAAATCAATTAATGCTTCTCCAATTGCAATCAGGGTATCATTCGCCATTGATACGGACCTCCATACCATTCATTTTATATAGTTCTGCATTGATTCCATCTGCCTTTATCAGTACATGCTCTTCATCGGGATAAAAACGGGTGCTCATAACGTATCTGCCGCCGTCAAGATATACTTCGATACTTGACATATCCGCAATTACACGGATATCCCGGCATTGCTTGGTCCTGACGCGCCGTATCGTCCTGCCATATCCCATAGATCGATCGTTAAATTCCATATAAAACATATTTTCCTGAAGTCTTAACGTCAGACTGTTATTGATCACGATTTCAAAATCCCCGGTGACCTGTGCGGTCAGATCGAAGGGAAGTAAAATCTTCTGCTCTCCTTTGAGCGTCATCTTTTCCCCTCTTAATGAATCATATTCCTTCATCGGATTCTGAAGCAAAGTTCCGTCTTCAAGCCTTGAAAGCTCCCGCGGAATGGTTAGGCAGTGCTGCCATCCCAGCGCGGCGGTAGGATTGGTATAGGCAGAGTCACCGATGCCCATCCATCCGATCAAAATGCGTCTGCCATCTGGAGCTTCAAATGTCTGCGGAGCATAAAAATCAAATCCGTAATCCCATTCTTGAAAATTGCTATGAAAGCTACCGCTAAAATTGTCGTTAAAATGACAATTTAGAAAATAACCCGAAGAAAAAACATTCTGGTTTTTCTCGGTTTCCTGAGGAAGACCCTGCGGTGAGAGACCTATATACCTGTGTCCATCTACCATAAAGCAGTCCGGGCATTCCCACATATATCCCATCTTCGGCATATCATATGTTTTCTCATATTCCCATGTTTCAAGATCATGGGATCTATAGAACAGAACGCAGCCTTTATCGTCCCGTGTCCTTGCCCCGAGAATCATATAATAGATTCCATTTTCCTGCCATACTTTAGGATCTCTGACATGACAGGAACAGTAATCCGGATAGTCGCTGTTTTTGAGTACCACCTTTTTTTCGCTCATATGATGTCCGTCATTTGTGGTCACATGGATGACGTTTGCGCCGCGCCCGCTTAGGATATAATCATAATCCCCTTTCTCCTTGACATTTCCGGTATAAAACAGATGCAGCGTATCATCTTTTACAATTGCGCTGCCGGAATATACGCCGTCCCTGTCTTCGGGAATATCCGGAACAAGCACAGTTCCCGTAAATTCCCAGTGAATCATATCAGGACTCTGATAATGTCCCCAGCTTTTTTTGACGCCGCCATTGATATCGTCAGACGCATATTGAAAATATACATGGTATTTCCCTTGAAACCAGCATAACCCGTTTGGATCATTGAGCCAGCCGATTGGCGGTTCTAAATGGAGCTTCTGTCTCCATTTTGCATTTAGTGATTTACTATTCATACTTAGCCTCCATGCTGCGGCTGTTTTTTATGGCTCAAGTTTTTGCGCAGCACAAAACTTGGAGATTGAAAATTTCTGATTATTTCTTTAAATATAACAGATTTTCACCCATTTGCAACGCATCTGTTTCGGTTTTTGTCACAGCGGTATAATCATCCGTATTGGAAATGATGACCGGGGTAATGGTTTGATAACCCTTTTCTTCGATTGCTGTCTTGTCAAATGTGATCAAAAGCTGTCCCTTGCTGATCCGGTCGCCGTCCTTGATATGCGCCTCATAAAATTCCCCGTTCAGCTCCACAGTATTGATTCCTATATGAATCAAGACTTCGGCGCCATTATCAAGCGTCAGACCTATTGCGTGATGTGTATCGAACAGTGAACTTACAACACCGTCTGCCGGAGCTGTGACCTTACCTTCTGAAGGTTCTATTGCAGCGCCCTTTCCCAGCACTCCTGCTGCGAAGGTTTCATCGGGAACATCGTTTAAGGCAACGACCCTGCCTGTCAGCGGTGATGCAATCGTGATCTCCTGCCCGGAGGGAGTATTTGCACAAGCGTTAGGAGTATTGGCAGATGCATCTTTATTCTCAGGGGGAGTTGTTCCCGCAGGGATCTCTTCCACAGCGTCTTTATAGCCAAAGAACCATGTCAGAAGAAATGCAACCGCTGCAGCAGTAACGATGACAGTAATATATTTTAGAGGCGCATGAAGATGAAGAAGGATCGCAAACAGACCTGTTACGCCGGTAGCGCTTGCGCCAAGATGCATGATGGAAGCAATACATGCGCCGACTGCTCCGCCTATGGCGCCAAAGATAAACGGCTTTACAAATCTGATATTGACACCGAAAATTGCGGGCTCCGTGATTCCAAGCATACAGGAAAGAGAGGATGGAGCGGCGATACTCTTTATCTTTTTATTTTTGCTCTTTAAAGCCACGGCAAGACAAGCGCCGCCCTGCGCCACATTTGCGGCGGAAGCGATGGGAAGCCAGTATGTGTAGCCATACTGTGCGATCTGCCCCATATCGATAACGGTATACATATGATGAACACCGCCGACTACTGTCGTGGAATAAATTCCGCCCATAATAAAACTGCCGATGCCATACGGGATTGTAATCAGCTTCTGAACAAACCAGAGAACCCAATTTTCAATAGCAACAAATAACGGACCGATAAAGGTAAATGTCAGAAGTCCGGCAACCAGCAGACTGACCAGTGGAGTGACAAACAGGTCTATAATTTCGGGAACTGTTTTGTGCAGCTTTTTCTCTACGGTCGCAAGGATCAGGGAAGCCATAATAATCGGAATGACATGCCCCTGATAACCAACCATATTAACATTATACAATCCAAGGATGCTGAAGCTCTGCGCTACTCCCTCGGTGGAAACCGAATAGGCATTTTGCAGATCGGGATGGATCAGGAACATTGCAAGAACCGCTCCCAGATACGGATTGCCGCCAAACACCTTGGCCGCGCTGTAGCCAATCAGGATCGGAAGGAAAGTAAACGCAGCATTAGAAAGCATATTGATGATCTGAAACAGATAGCCTTTCTGATCAATTGCGATAATACCGTTATTACTCATAAAGTTGAGGGCTTCCATGATACCCATGATAAGACCGCCGGCAACAATAGCAGGGATAATCGGCACAAACACATCGCCAAGAGTCTTGATGATGCGTTGGAAAACATTGCCCCGCGCCGCTGCCGCCTGCTTCACTTCTTCTTTGGAAGCAGCTGTGATCCCTGCCGCACTGATAAATTCATCATATACTTTGTTGACCGTACCGGTTCCTATGATGATCTGAAGCTGGCCGGAGGATTCAAATACGCCCTTTACTCCGTCGACATTCTCCAGGATATTCTTTTTAACCTTACTGTTATCGGCAATTACAAGTCTTAATCTTGTTGCACAGTGGGCGGCGCTGACAATATTTTTACTTTCGCCGACCGTCGCCAGAATCTCTACAGCACACTTTCTGTAATCCATAATATAACTCCC
>DLOQ01000087.1:527-13506 GCA_002479655.1 Lachnospiraceae bacterium UBA7480 | reverse complement strand
AAAATGATTTCATTTATGATGTTTTTGGAACATACATTTTCAAACAAAGAGTTATGTAATCCGGACTCACATAATCCGGACTTACATAATTGTTACATTGATTCTGCCATATCATAAGTTTTCCCCAATTTATAACATAATAAACTTGGGAAACCGCCTATTTACTTTCTCACCTTTTGGAATATAATGAAATGGTAGTCCGCTGTTTTTGCCGGATAGAGAGATATTGCTGAAGAAGTAAATAATAAACAGATTAGCTTTTGATCAAATGAAATCGGAAAAGGTAAATATTTCATGGAGAAGATAAATAAACTAAGCGCCAATGCCTTAAAGATCATTGCGCTGGTTACGATGACCGTAGATCATGCAGGATTGCTTTTGATGCATAATTACATGCCGTTTCGCATACTTGGCAGGCTGGCGTTTCCGATCTTTGCTTATATGATTGCGGAGGGATGCCGATATACTAAAAATAAGAGGAATTATTTCCTTAGAATATTTTTGCTCGGTCTGCTCTGTCAGGCGGTATATTATATTACCGAACGAAGCGTTTATCAGGGAATATTGATGACGTTTTCCGTATCTATCCTGCTTTCGTATGCAGTGCTGTGGGCAGAAAAGAGAATACGGGAATCACGTGAAGCTGCCGGACATATCAATAAGATAATGCTGTGTCTTCTTCCGGTGGGGCTGATCCTATTAACGGCGGTGATCAGCGGAGAACTCAGGCTTCTGCCGGGTGGGTGGTATGTCTCATTTGATTATGGATTTTATGGGATCCTTCTTCCGGTGCTGATTGTCTTAGGCAGAGATAAGAAACAGAGACTGCTTCTGGCGGCGGCAGGTATGACGCTGACCGCATTTTCTTTAGGAGATATCCAGTGGTATTCTCTTGTCGCGCTGATTCCTCTGGCGTGTTATAATGGACAGAGAGGAAAATGGAATATGAAGTACCTCTTTTATATTTATTATCCGCTGCATATGGCGTTGATTTACGGACTGTCGATGCTGATAAAGCAATAAGCAAAGGACGGAGGAGAATATTATGAGAGAGATCTTATATCGTATTGTAGAATGGATTGCCAGGTGCCACAATTATCTGTTAAAATTAAATGACGCATATGAATATAATTTTTCAGATAAGCAGCTTCATTTTCTGGTAATCGGTTGTATCGGCATGCTGATCTTGCTGATTACATATCCGATCTTCAGGCTGCTCGCAAAGCGTAAAATGTATCTGACGATTACCGGTATCTATAGCTTTACGGTGATCATCGTGCTGACATTTGCCATAGAGATCGGACAGAGGCTTAGTCATACCGGTACGATGGAATTTGCGGATATTATGTATGGCGTGATGGGATTTTTAACGATATTTGCGGCTGCGGCTATTGCAAAGGGCGTTTATCTTTTGTTAAAATATATCATAAAGAAAAAGAAAAAAAGCCAAATTACCCAAGATATCAACAATACGCAAAATGAAAACAGCTTAAATTAAGAAGGGAGAACGCCGCAGCATGGCGAAAACGCAGGAACAGAAGGAAAAGATAAATATTATTATACTCTGTGTACTGATCAATATTATCGGTAAGTATGCGGCGGAGCTGTTCCGGCTGCCGTTATGGTNNTTATGGCTGGATGTGGTCGGGACCGGCGTTGCGGCGTATTTTACCGGACCTTTGGGCGCAGTCATTACAGGCGTAATTAATAATATTGCTTTCGTATTTGTTGATCTGACATCTCTGCCTTATATGCTGATCAGTATTACTGTAGGACTTCTTATAGTGCTTTGTGCTAGAAAAGGTTACATGGAGACCTTTACGAAGGTGATGATCTCCGGTTTTCTGGTAGGCCTGTTTTCCATATTTTTATCTTTTGTGATCAATATCCTTGTACATGGCGGCAGAAGCGGGAATATCTGGGGCGATACGGTCTTTGATATGCTTGTATGGAAAGGTGTCCCCGTCTACCTTGCTGCATTCTGCGGGGAGGCGCTGGTCGATATTATTGATAAACAGCTCTGCATCCTGCTTGCTTTCTGGGTGATCCGGCTGATGAGACATAACCGGGAGAAAAACGGCGGTATGCTGGGGAAGAGTTTTATGCAGTTTATGACTGCCGGTCTTATGGTGGCGTCCATCACTGTTGTGTCGGTTCTTCTATATGTCAGGAACGGTTCCGCGCCTGCGGCGGAGAACGCTAAAGAGGCAGGAGATACTTACGAATATTCGGAGGAGTCCATCGTCTGGGCAGGCGCGGATGCTTCCGAACAAATCTTCTCAGGCAATTATGTGGAGCAGATATATAACAGCAGTAACGGTATGTTTTCCTCGGAGGCCAATGCAATCGCAGAGACGGCGGACGGCTATCTTTGGATTGGAAGTTACGCAGGGTTGACAAGATATGACGGCAAGACGTTTGAATATATCAGGGAAGGCGGACTTGCCAGTGTGACGGCGCTTAAGACAGATCAGCAGGATCGTCTCTGGATAGGCACGAACGGAGGAGGCCTTGCAAGATACGATCATGGAGAATATACATATTTTACGAAATCGGACGGTCTGCCTTCCAGCGCGATCCGGTCATTTGAGGAGCTGCCGGACGGTACGATGTATGTCGGCACGACGGATCATCTGTGCAGAATTACGCCGGACGACCGGATCGAAGTGATAGAGACGGGAGTTACCTATGTCGGATCCATGGTAATACAGGAAGATATGCTTCTGGGGATCACCAATGCCGGTCAATTGTTTTTGTTAAAGGATGATCAGCTTATAACGACTATGGAGACGGGAAAGGAAGATGCTTATTATAGATGCATTTCTCTGACGGAGCAGGGGATTCTGGTGGGAACTTCTGCGGGTTATATTGACTGTGTGGAGGTAGAGGGAGATCAGCTTGTCGTTACAAGGCAGATCTCGACAGGGGTCTTGCGCAATGCTGCTTCGATCAACTCTGACCGACAGGGACGTATCTGGGTGAATGCGTCCAATGGAATAGGTTATTTTGATCCAAAGGGAAATTTTTACTCCCATCGGTACGAGGGCTTTGACAGCTCGATCGAGTGTATGCATGAGGATTATGAAGGCAATCTGTGGTTTGCTTCTACCCGGTATGGCGTTATGAAGCTGAGCCGTAATCGTTTCGTCAATATCTTTTCAGCGGCGGGAATCGGTCCGTATGTGGTCAACGGTGTCTGTGAATATGAGGACGCTTATTATTGCGGAACGGACAGCGGACTGGTCATTATTGATCGGGAGAGCAGGCAGGTGATGGAAAATGATCTGACAGATGCGCTCGAGGGAGTGAGGATACGCTGCGCCTATGTGGATTCCCACAATTATCTGTGGCTGTGTACTTATAGCGAGTATGGACTGGTGCGTGTGGATGCCAATGGTGGGATGACTACTTATACGGCGGAAAAACAGGGCGCTACCAGCAACCGTTTCCGCTGCATACTGGAGCTGGAAGACGGGACGATAGTTGCCGGCAATAATAACGGTATCAATTATATCCGGGACAAAGAGATCTTTGCGACGATCACCGGTGAGGACGGTTTGGAAAACGAACAGATCCTCTGTCTGATTGCCGGAGAAAACGGCGCGTTTTATGTGGGTACGGACGGAGCCGGTATCTATAAGATAGAAGATCAGAGCATTACGGAAAATATATCTACAGCCAATGGATTATCTTCGGATATCATCCTGCGTATGGTGCCTTATGAAGAGGGGTATTTTGTTGTGGCAAGCAATTCCCTTTGCTTTGTGGAACAGGGGCAGGCAAAGATATTGGGCGGATTCCCGTATTTTAATAATTATGATATCCTGCTATATGGCGGGGATGCCTATGTCTTATCCAGCAGCGGCATCTATGTAACAAATGCAGAAAGTCTTTCGTCCGGTGGGGAGATACAGTATAAGCTTTACAATTATACGGAGGGACTTTTAGATGCGCTGATGTCCAATTCATGGAATTATGTGGATGAGGATGGCACGGTATATTTTTGCACCAATCAGGGGGTAAGCTGCTTTAAGGATCAGGAACGATCTCAGGAAGGAGAACGGTATAAATTTGACATTGCCGAGGTTATGGCGGATGATGAAAGGATCACGGCGGATAACAAGATCTACCGTATCCCGGAAAGCGCAAACAATGTTTCTATTACGCCGTCGATCAGAAATTATACGCTTTCGGACATCAAGATGCAGCTGTATATCGAGGGAATTGATAATGCACCCAGAACTTACAGCCAGCGGACGATGGAGCCGGTTCAGATCAGCGGACTGCCGGCAGGGACATATCATATTCAATTACTGGTGATGAATCATAATGGGACGGAGGCGCTTCAGCAGAAGGATTATCTGCTGATCAAGGAGGCGCACCGATGGGAATATACTTCATTTAAGGTCTATCTGATCATCGTGCTGACATATACATTTATGACGATCATATGGACGATATTAAATTTTATCAATATCCTGAAGCATAATAGGGAATTGGAAGATATGCGGATTGAGGCAAAGAACGAATTTCTGGCCAATATGTCCCAGGAGATACGTATGCCTGTCAATGCAATCATTGGTATGGATGAGATGATCTTAAGAGAGGATATCAATGACCGGATCGAGGAATACGCATACAATATCCAAAACGCCGGACAGAAGCTGCTTACTCTGGTCAATAACGTACTGGATTTTTCCACGATCGAATCCGGCAGGATGTCCATTGCAAAGGAATCATACCGGCTGGATGAGGCATTAAATGATATGATTCATCTGCTAAGTTTCCGTGCGGAGAAAAAGGGTCTGGAAATCCGGTTGGATGTGGATAAAGACCTGCCGCGTTCTTTGTGCGGCGATCTTTCCAGGATGAAGCAGGTCATTTCCAATCTTTTGACGAATGCCGTTAAATATACGGATCAAGGGTATGTAAAGCTGACGGCAGGGGGTGTGATAGTTGATAATGCCACGTCAGATGGTCAGGAAAAAACGGAAGATACGGAAATATTGATGTTGGAGATTTCCGTGGAAGATACCGGCATCGGGATTAAGACGGAAGATATGGATAAGCTGTTTGACAGCTTTGTCAGATTGGATCAGGAGAAAAATCATACGGTAGAGGGAACAGGGCTTGGACTGAATATCACAAAGAAACTGGTAGATATGATGGATGGCGAGATCAGCGTGGAGAGCGTCTATGGAACGGGTACGACATTTACGGTCCGTATTCCGCAGCAGATCATGGATCATCATCCCATCGGCAATTTTAATAAGGCATACTTAAGGAGGATGAAGCAGTCAAAGCGTTACAGGGAGACATTTGCCGCGCCGGACGCGTGCATCCTGACAGTAGATGACAATGAAATGAACCAGCAGCTCATCAAAGAGCTTTTGAAGAACACAGGGATAAAGATTGACGCTGCCATGAACGGTCAGGAGGCATTGGAACTCTGCCGCGCTAAAAAATATGATATGGTCTTTATGGATCAAATCATGCCGGATATGGATGGCATTGAGACGCTTCATTTCCTGCGTGAGCAGACGATAGATACGCCGGTGATCATGTTGACAGCCAATGCGCCGGAAGATTATCTTGCACAGGGCTTTGATGACTGTCTTGCAAAGCCGTTTTTGGCGGAACAGCTGGAAAAGATCCTGCGGGCATATATCCCTAAGGAAAAAATCCACTCTGCGGCAAAGGTTATACCGAAGCGGACAGCCGCTGAGAAATCTGAGGATAAGAATACGGAACAGGAAGGCAGCCAGATCGACCGGAAAGCCGGATTGATCTATTGCAGCGGCAATGAGGAGATGTATGGGGTCATCTTAGATACGTTCCGAAAGCAGAGAGACCGGTATCACAATGGTCTGAAAGGATATTTTGCAAAGAATGATTGGAAAAATTACGCTATTTTGACACATTCTTTAAAGAGTACTGCGTTGACTATTGGGGCAAAGCCTCTTTCCGAACTGGCAGGGAGACATGAGACTGCGGCGAAAACGAAGGATGCCGTTACGATCAGGGAAAATTTTGATGCGCTGCTTGCAATGTATGAGGAGGTGCTGGAAGAAATTGCAAAAATTTTAGATTAAGGCGGAATTTACATAAAAAATACAAAAATTTTGAAAAAATACTTGATTTCTACCCTGAAGAAAAGTTATTATACAGGTATGAAAAATCATAATAGAAAATAAAAGATTTTTTAAGGAGTAGTGAAGAAATATGAATACTGAAAAAAAGACTTTATTGATTGCAGATGATGCTGAGCTTAACCGTATATTGCTGAGACAGATCTTTGAAGATGATTTCAATATACTGGAAGCAGAGGATGGAGATCAGACGCTCAAGATATTGAAGGAGCAGCCGGATAAGATCTCGCTTCTGTTTCTTGATCTGGTGATGCCCGGCAAGACGGGGCTTGAAATATTGGATTATATGGACGCCGAGGGATTAATGGAGACGATCCCTGTTATCATGATCACCGGCGAAGCGACAGCCCAGACAGATGAAAAGGCATATGAATACGGTGCATCGGATATTATTTATAAGCCGTTTAATGCAAGGGTCATCAGACGTCGTACATTTAATATTCTGGAGCTTTTTGAAAACCGCTTTGATTTGGAGAAGAAGCTGAAGAAACGTACTAAGGAACTGATGGAAAGCAAGGAGAAGCTGGAAAAAAGCAATGAGTTTCTGGTAAATGCTTTAAGCTCTGTTGTTGAGTTCCGTAGTCTGGAATCCGGTGAACATATTAAACGAGTAAAGTTTTTTACGCGTATCTTCCTGACATATTTGAAGAAGTTCTATCCGGAATATGATCTGTCGAAGGAGCAGATCGATCTGATCGTCAATGCTTCCGCGCTTCATGATATCGGTAAGATCGCGATCCCGGACAGTATTTTGTTAAAACCTGCAAAGCTCTCCAAGGATGAATTTGATGAAATGAAGAAGCATACGACCTATGGCTGTGAGATATTAGAGAGATTCAAGCAGGAGGATAGTGAGTTTTACCGTTACTGCTATGATATCTGCCGTTATCACCATGAAAGATATGATGGAAACGGATATCCCGACAGAAAGGTGGGCGAAGATATCCCGATCTGGGCGCAGGTGGTATCGATTGCCGATGTTTTCGACGCGCTGATCAGTATGAGGGTATATAAGACGCCTTATGCGACGGATACGGCATTCCAGATGATTCTGGATGGCGAGTGCGGTGTCTTCTCTCCGAAGATTATAGACTNNTAGACTGCTTCCAGATGGCAAAGAGCATCCTGTTTGAAACATCTGAGAAATTTTCCTTTGCGGATTTTAATGAGATCGAGAACAGCTTAGAGCTGCCGAAACGGTAAAGAAGTTTTATAATAAATAACAAAAAAGTCTGACCCGGGTTATTGAACCGGGTCAGGCTTTTTTATGCGCAGACCTGCATATGGAAGTTATCACATTCCATATTTATCGTCCAAGCTGTCCATCAAGAGAAAATCCTTTAACTTAATATGCCGCACAACGCTTGTGGAGTAATCAATATCATCATTTGTTATAAGAATTTTCTGCGATAAATTGTCAATCCCTTTGAATGCCTCAAACTCGCGTTCATAAGCCTTGTCCTCGGCAACGCTGTAAGCAACCTGAACATAATATTTCTTGTTCCCCAATTGCGCGAGAAAATCAATCTCTTTTCCCGAATTGTTATACACCCATACGTTATATCCCATATAGATAAGCTCATTGAAAACAATATTCTCAAGATTGTGCGTCAAATCAAATCGATTATCCAAACATCTCAGCGAATTAAAAGCAACATCAGCGTCATAGATTTTGGCATAATAGCTAAGCTCGCGCTTGGTTCTTGTAGAGTATTGCTTTACAGATTCAATGATATACGCTTCCTCAAGATAACCAAGATATTTCATGATCGTATTGATTGAACAGGATTCGTGTTCTCTTTTGATATAATCCCGAATGGATTTTGCTGAGAAAATTCTGCTATTTGAACGCAAAACAAAATTCACAAGGCTCTTGAACAGGCTTTCTTTGCGGATTTTATAGCGGTGAACAAGGTCATTTATAATTATCGTATCGTCCAAATCGTTAAGGTATCTAAGTTGTGCTTCAAGGCTGTTAAACTCAAACCGTTTTGGAAATCCGCCCCAAACAAGATAATCGGTAATAGAAACTTCTTTGCCAAGTTCGTTAGCATAATTGAGGATTTCCTTGTAAACGAATGGACGAACACGGAACGCGACATACCTCCCACTGAGTTCTTTGGTGAATTCGCCTGATAACAGCTTTGAGTTAGATCCCGTAATAAAAAGTGAATTATCATAAAGCCTCAATGTTTTACAAGCTTCCTGCCAGTCGTCAAGCACCTGAATTTCATCAAAGAACAGATAGCATTTGCCGTCTTTGCGATGATTTTCGACATAATCAATCAGCGCGTTACCGTCCGCGATATTTGCCGAAACATGCTTGTCTTCAAAATTCAGGTTGATGATGTTATCGGTTTTCTGTCCGATCTCGTCCATAATCTGTTGCAGGATAACCGATTTCCCCGATCGGCGAATACCTGTGATAATTTTTATCAAGTCGGAATCGTAGAACTCCCGAACCGGCTGAATGTAATGCTCTCTGTATATCATAAAATCGCGCACACCTCCTTAGTTTCATAATACTGAAAGATTTGCAAAAAATCAAGCAAATGTTTCAGTACTAGTGAAAGAATTTCTTAACAGATTAATCCATTCAGAACGATTTGTCAAGGACATTATGAAAGATATTAAAAAATGCCCGAAAATCCAATGTTTTCAAGCACTTCCACAATACACATATTCAGTTCTNNTTTTTCATGCCCTGCATATCATTTTCTATCAGTCGGATAATTTTATCGTTCATGCTTTCCCTGCTTTGTTGGCTGTAATGGAATGATACGTCATAGGTGGTGTTGCCTATTTTCTTGGTAAAGCCTTTGCGCTTTTCCTGCGCCCGCTTGGTGGTGTCTGCTTTCTTCATTCTCTGCTCCTTTACATACAAAAAGGACGCATAGATTTTTTATTTTCTATGCGCCCTGACGCTGTGTTGCTTATTTTATTATTGTGGTAAATACTTCTCCCCGACAAGCGGAAATTTGTCACTCTATATCGTTCAATCCATCGGATAACTAATCTCATCGCCCCAACTTAATACTAGTTCAAAATAATCATTAACCTCCAACAAGCCATATGACCATAAAAAAGCTCTATCTTTTTCGCTTAACTCACTTATTTTTTTCCAACAAACATTCTTTATAGCTTGCTCTTCTCCGATAGGGATTTCTGGGTCTCTACCCACGATAGCATCCTGACTATCGGGAACATCCACCAAAAATACAAATTCAGTACTACCATCTTTGCAATGTATAGTATTAAGTGGTCTGTTAATTACACCATTCAGTCCACATTCTTCCTTTAATTCTCTGATTGCCGCTTCCTCTGGAGTTTCGCCAGTTTCAATCCCTCCACCTGGTATTTCCCAAATATAACGATTTCGCCGATATGTTTGAATCATCAATATCTTATCTGCATTTACACATAAAGCCATACTTCGATTACGCATTTTATTTTCCTCCCTAAATCCCGATTGAACACATATGTATACATTAACAACTCAAAATTGATTCATTAAATTTCTTTAATATCCAATCAATGATTTCAATCATTGTACTTCCTCTGTTTTCTGCACTCCCAATCAGTAGTTTTTCAAACCACTCCTGACATGGAATGAATTTTAATTTTGAATATCTACGATATAAACTGCTTGACGGGGGAATTGGCATTTTGTTGACTGCCCAGACTCCCTCCAACACCTTCCATGTGTTCGTTGTGACAAGATAGGAAATTAGTAAAACATCTTGTTTTGAAAATGCAGATTCCAGTTTCAATCTTGTACTTTTCAGCCAGTAGCAAATTTCGGATTGCTCCTTTTTTGAAACACAATAATGCTCCAATACAGTTTCAGCATATACAATAATCTCCTGTGCCTTTCCATTATCGTATTCAATCTTCGCATCAAGATATTTATATATCTCCATTGGATTGCTTTTCAACTTACCAATAGCCTTATCAAAAGTAGTATAATGTATTTCAGTTAAAACATCATCAATTAACTGTGATACAAAGTCATTCCTTTTTCCAAGTACGATAATGTCCAAATCAGATAAATCGGTTGCTGTACCATATGCAACGGAACCATTTAACAATACAGCATCAATGGAAGCCTCTTTTTTAAACTCTAAAACCAGATTATGAAATATTTCCAATTGTTTACGCATAGTTTCACCTTTTCTATTCCCGTGTAAACTCTCTGTTTTATAAATTTATCGAATACAATTCTACCACAACAACACTGATATTACTATCATATATTTCATAAATTATTATGGTTACAGTTCATCATCCGCTTAGTCCTGCTAACTGTCCTGCTGACAATCTAAAACGGTATGCCGTCCACTCCGTTATTTATTGCGAAGTCCTCAAGGCGGGGGAAATCTGTTTGTCGTACAGAAAATGGCCGCTATGTACGTTTCCTGATTGGAATTGTCAGCCGGATGTGCTAAAATCATGTGAAAGGTCAAAGATGGAAAGTCCATAAGGACCGGTGAAAAGGGACGCAGCTTTGTTCAACAGAAATTTGTAGAACTGGTTGGTATGTAAAAGCATTTTGACGTACTTTTTGATTGATGTAAAAGCAAATTGGTAGAAAATGATTCAGAGATTTTTTATGATAAATATGCTTCTGATTGAAGCAAAAACAAAATGAGGTGGAATGGATATGGAAATAGGCATCAAACTCAAAAAAGCACGTAATGAAAAAGGAATAACCCAAGAGCAGGCGGCCGAAGTTCTTGGAGTTAGCAGACAGACAATTTCCAATTGGGAAAACAATAAGTCTTATCCTGATATAATTAGTGTGATTAAAATGAGTGATATTTATTCCGTAAGCCTTGACCACCTGCTCAAGGAGGAAAAATCAATGAATCAAACTTATCAAGAATATTTGGAAGAAAACACCAATACCGTAAAAGCCAAAAGAAAACTGGGAACGATAGTACTAATATCAACGTATTTTCTTATTTGGGTTGTCTCAATGATATTATTCTGGCAAGTGAAAGGACCAATGACATCGGAGTTTGATATTATCTTTAGATGGATACTGTTACCTTCCTTTTTATTGGTATCGACGATTACAGTTGCAAAGAACAACTATTGGGGCAAGGGAAATTGGTTTTGTGTTATTGGTGCTGCGATAATGTTTCTTACAGTGCCTTATACACAATTTGCAGAAGAAACAGGAATGATAAAATTTACTTTTCGTTTTCCTAACTTTACTTATATGGCGATAGGAATATTAGTCGCATTATGTGGAGTTGGAATCGGAACCATCTGGCACAGAAAGGCTGAAAAGTAAGCATCACAGCATGAGGGCGCATAGAAAATCTTTGCGCCCTTTTCATATGAGGAGCAGAAAATGGACAATCCGGGAGGGAGAGGCTGCTTACCCATTAATATGGGACGGCCGGATTTGAAGCCATATTAACCTTCAAAACCCGCATAGAAAGGAGCTTTCCGGAGAACGCAATACCATACTGCAAAATCTCCTTCACGCCCTGTGCACTCATCTCCACATGATACTGCCTATCATTTATCTGTTTCAAAGCAGTTTCTGCAAGTTCATCCAATTGTGCTTCCGTGCAGTCCTTTCCCGCTTTCAGTTCTATTAAGATGCCCGGCAGCTTCTTATCCAGTGGCAACATCTGAATATCAAAACGACCATTACCCGCCTCACGATTGGAAGTGATGTAATAGCGATTATCTAACATTGCGCAAAATCCTAAAATCAGGCCATGATAAAAGGTCTCATTTGCCGCATCATGAAAACTAATCGTCTGTAGCAAAAATGTTTCAAGCCTCTTCTGCAGCCTCGGTATATCCATCGTATAAATTGCTTCCTGAATAGCTATTGCAGCCGAAGGTGGAATCACATTTTCAAACTTGGCAAGAATCTCCTTACTATACACATAGGATATTTCCTTGTTTGGAAGTGCAACCTCACACATATAATCTCCGCCAAAAGGCTGCTCATTGGTTACTGCTTTCAGATAACCGGTTACCAATAAGAAGCTATAGATAGAAGAAGGATTATTCTGAATCTGCGGATAAATCACTCCTGTATCAATATGAGTAACAAAGGATTTTCCCTGCATCAGCGATTCTAACTTTTCATATGTTTCTATCGTCGCATTATTCAAAACCTCACTTATTATATCGTTGCTTCCGGTAGACTGCCAAAATGCTCGCGGNNTTAAAATACCCGATAACAGACCATGGATTAAATATCTCCGTCCTGCCGAAGCGATATCCGTCATACCACTCACAAAGTTCTTCATACTTCTCCGGAGTTCCATAATACTCTGCCATCTCCTTCACTTCTTCCGAAGTAAATCCAAAATACTCACTGTAACGATTATCTAAGATGGAATTTATCTTTAAATTATTAAGTCCACTGAAAATACTTTCCTTTGCCACTCGCAAGATTCCTGTCAGGAAACCATAAGACAAATGCGGATTATCCTTCAAACCACCCGAAAACAAGGTACGCATAAAGTCAATCACTTTATCATAATAACCACGTATATGTCCTTGCTGAATCGGTGTATCATATTCATCAATAATAATAATCGGAGCCACATTATAATGTGTATGAAGCGTTCTGGAAAGGTTTAAGAATGCAAATGCCACATCATTTTCATTCGCCTCTCCATTCAACATGCTTGTAAGATACTTCTTTTCGTAGGAACTTATCTTATCACTAGAAAGCAGCTCACTATGCCTCTCAAACTCATTTCTTAAAATCTTATAGATGAGATCATATGCTGTTTCCCAATCTTCACATTTTACATCCTTGAAGGTCACATATATAACCGGATATTTCCCCTGATACT
>DLOQ01000087.1:252-482 GCA_002479655.1 Lachnospiraceae bacterium UBA7480 | reverse complement strand
AACATATCCATATTTAGTGTCTTACCAAAACGACGCGGGCGGGTAAACAGAGAAACCTGCGGACGCTCATCAATAAAGTCCCGAATCAGCAAAGTCTTATCGACATAATAATATTCGCTGGAAGCCTTGCGGTAATCAGAAATACCAATCGGCAAAGGTAACTTCTTGTCACTCTTATTTATAATTTTTTTCTCAGAACGTGAAATACGGGCATCTACCTTTAAACGTTA
>DLOQ01000087.1:0-209 GCA_002479655.1 Lachnospiraceae bacterium UBA7480 | reverse complement strand
AAAGCACATTAATCCTGCGCTCTGTAATATACCACTTTTCAGATGCTTGTTTTGTTGTCATAAACACTGCCATAGAACACCTCCGAACAATCTTCTAGCTATATTATAGCCATTGTTCCGAATAATATCAACCTTTTATTCCGAATAATATCCAGCATTGTTCGGAAGTTTCTGCTTATTCCATTCTTCCCAGCATAGCTGGGGGATTA
>DLOQ01000084.1:15157-26136 GCA_002479655.1 Lachnospiraceae bacterium UBA7480 | reverse complement strand
GCTGATGCAGCTGATCAACGGTGCATTTGCGCCGAATGATCCTGATATGTTCCGTCCGCTGTACAACTCCCTGTTGAATACGTTGAGCACATCAAAGGCAGATACGTACTTCATTTTAAAGGACTTTAAGTCTTATGCGGAAGCGCAGAAGAAAGTGGAAGCTGCGTACCGCGACGAGAAGGGCTGGGCGAGAAGCGCNNNATCAAGGAATATGTGGATGACATCTGGAAGCTGGATAAGGTCACGCTGCGGAAGAAATAAAGATCTGATAATATGTTACTCAGTGAAGAGGGACTGCGGCAGTGGTCCCTCTTTCCAAAATATAAAAGAAATGGAGACGAGACTATGATAAAGTTACATGACGGCGGCGCGTATCTGGTAAATGGCACGGAGNNTGAAAATCTGCCAACCCACTTGCTAACACCAAAAAGACATACACGATTTTGTACACAAGGAGGAAGTTTATGATCAATCTGTTAAAAGGCGGAGTATATCTGGTAAATGGCACGGAGCTTGTGGCTGATACGCCGGAGGCTGCGCAGATCATTACGGATAAGACAGGCAGGACGGCTGCATGGGAAGATGCAAAAAAAGATACGATCGCTTACGGCATCTTAAAGGAACACAATACCTCAGATAATATGGACAAGCTGAAGATCAAGTTTGATAAGCTGACCAGCCATGATATTACGTTTGTCGGGATCATCCAGACAGCCCGCGCGTCAGGACTGCAGAAGTTTCCGGTTCCGTATGTGCTGACGAACTGTCACAACTCTCTTTGTGCGGTTGGCGGCACGATCAATGAAGATGACCATATGTTTGGACTAACCTGTGCCAAGAGATACGGAGGAATGTATGTACCGCCTCATCAGGCAGTCATTCATCAGTTTGCAAGGGAAATGCTTGCCGGCGGCGGCAGGATGATCTTAGGATCGGATTCCCACACCAGATATGGCGCGCTTGGCACCATGGCAATGGGTGAGGGCGGCCCTGAGTTAGTAAAACAGTTGTTGAACCAGACTTACGATATCAATATGCCGGAAGTCGTTGCAGTGTATCTTTCGGGAGAGCCGGTGAAGGGTGTTGGACCGCAGGACGTAGCGCTGGCGATCATTGGCGCGGTATTCAAGAACGGTTATGTGAAGAATAAGGTAATGGAATTTGTCGGTCCCGGCGTGGAGAAGCTGTCTGCTGATTTCAGGATTGGCATAGACGTTATGACGACGGAGACGACCTGTCTGTCTTCCATCTGGCAGACCGATGAGAGGATCCGGGAATTTTATGAGATCCATAAACGTCCGGAAGATTATAAAGAGTTAAAGCCGGGAGATGTGGCATATTATGACGGCGTGATCGAGGTGGATTTGTCAGAGATCAAGCCGATGATCGCAATGCCGTTCCATCCGTCCAATACTTATACGATCGATGAGCTGAATGCGAATCTTATGGACATTCTGGACGACTGTGAGAAAAAAGCGCTTGTCAGTCTGGACGGCGCAGTAGACTTTACATTAAAGGATAAGGTGCGCAACAATAAGCTTTATGTAGAGCAGGGTGTGATTGCGGGCTGTGCCGGCGGCGGATTTGAGAATATCTGCGCGGCGGCGGATATCTTAAAAGGATGCAGTATCGGACCGGATGAATTTACATTAAATGTTTATCCCGCATCCATGCCGGTATATATGGAACTGATCAGGAATGGCTGTGCCGCTGCGATCATGCAGACGGGCGCGGTATTGAAGACGGCATTCTGCGGTCCCTGCTTTGGCGCGGGGGATACGCCTGCCAACGGTGCATTTTCCATCCGTCATTCCACAAGGAACTTCCCGAACAGGGAAGGCTCGAAGCTGCAGTCCGGGCAGATTGCGTCCGTTGCTTTGATGGATGCGCGTTCGATTGCGGCAACCGCTGCAAACAAAGGATATCTGACACCGGCGACAGAGATGCCGGATAAGATTGGGGCATATAAATACTTCTTTGATAAGACGATTTATGACAATCGTGTCTTTGATTCCAAGGGAGTGCCTGATCCGACAGTCGAGATCAAATTTGGTCCGAATATCAAGGATTGGCCTGCAATGCCTGCGCTTCCGGAGAATCTTCTGCTTCGTGTGGTTTCCGAGATCCATGATCCGGTGACTACGACTGACGAGTTGATCCCGTCCGGTGAGACTTCTTCTTATCGAAGCAATCCTTTGGGGCTTGCGGAATTTACGCTGTCCAGAAAGGATCCGGAATATGTAGGGCGCGCAAAGGCTGTCCAGAAAGCGCAGAAAGCATTGGAAGCCGGAGAATGTCCGAAGAGTGCACTGGAAGGTCTGCCTGAGATCATGGATGTCGTGAAATCATCTTTCGAAGGAGTCAATCACAATACGCTCGGAATCGGTTCCACGATCTTTGCGGTAAAGCCGGGCGACGGTTCTGCCAGAGAGCAGGCTGCCAGCTGTCAGAAGGTGCTTGGCGGCTGGGCGAATATTGCCAATGAATATGCCACAAAGCGTTACCGCTCCAATCTGATCAACTGGGGTATACTGCCATTTGTCATTGCGGAGGGAGAGCTTCCTTTTCAGAATATGGATTATATCTTCCTGCCGAAGATCAGGGAAGCAGTGGAAAATAAGGCTGATACGATCAAGGCATATGTCATAAAGGATGGTCAGACGACAGAATTTACCATGACGCTTGGCGATATGACGGACGAAGAACGCCAGATCATATTAAAAGGATGTCTTATCAATTATAATCGTGTATGAGCACAACCGAAGGTTTTCCGAATGATGCACTGCAGATTAGAATTGGCGGGTAGTCAATAGTCTTTTTATGCTGTTTGAAAAAATAAGAATTAATTATTTCCGCCCTGTGGCCGATATAAAGGTTACAGGGCGGTTTTTACGGAGTAAAGACTGCTTCCTGAATAACGAATTCGTGCAGGGACATGATTTGAAACATAATCAGTTTCATATGCATCCGCGCCATGGGCGTGTCATATGCCGGTGACGTATTTTATGTTGGAGACATAAAGATGCAAGGTCTTGGATCAGACGAAGGATAGCGGAAATTTATACGGCAGNNCATCTGTGCAGTAAGAAATATCGAAGCATGAAACGGAAGATCCGTGATCATGGAGATGTCCGCATGAGGGAAGGAAGGAAATATGATCATTGGTTCCAGCAATGTGCAGATGGGATCGACAAGGAAGTATGAAGCAAACGAAAAACAAAGAAAGACGGCATGGATCGCGGGCGTTGACCTGCAAAAAGCGGGCAGTGTCAGCGCAGTGACCGGACTCGCGGGACAGCAGACGACGCTGAGCAGGGGAAGATGGGGGAATAAATACGGCTATTTTACCGACATGCTGAAAAGCAATGCGCAGGACAGCGTTACGGCTGAGATGGAACAGTCTATGCTGGGGCGCAAGGGGCAGATCACAACAGGGAATCTGACGTCGATGGAAGACCGCGCTTCACTGAGGCAGATTAGGGAACATGCGCTGTTTTATCTGCTGAGGCATCTGAACGATCTGATGACCGGTCGCTACAGCAGGAGCAGTCAGGGGTTTGGAGGCGAAAGCTATAATATGTCCGGTAACGCAGTACAGATCGGCGCCATCCAGAACGAATATTCCTATGAAGAACAGGAAAATACAGCGTTTGCCACAAAGGGAAAGGTGGTAACGGCGGACGGTCGGGAGATCGAGTTTGATCTTGGTCTGGAGATGAGCAGACGATTTGAAGAATATTATTACGACCAGAACGATATTTATGCTTATATGCCCAGCCAGCCCTCCAATCTGGTCGATCCGCTGGTTATCAATCTGGACGGCAATATCGCTAATGTCAGTGATCAGAAATTTATGTTTGACATTGACGCGGACGGTATCTTAGATAGTATTTCACAGTTAAATTCCGGCAGCGGTTATCTGGCTCTGGATAAGAATGGCGACGGTGAGATCAATGACGGATCGGAGCTGTTTGGTACGAAATCAGGCAATGGGTTTGCCGATCTGGCAGCTTATGATGACGACGGCAACGGCTGGATCGATGAAAATGACGCGATCTGGAGCAAGCTATTGATCTGGACGAAGGATGAACATGGAAAGGATGTGCTCTATCATTTAAAGGACAAAGGGGTAGGCGCGATCTGTCTGGAAAATGTCAATACGGAATTTTCCTTAAAATCATTAAAAAATAATGCATTGAATGGGAAAATCAGAAAAACAGGCATGTTCTTATATGAAAATGGCACAGCGGGGACTGTGCAGCATCTGGACGTTGCAAGATAGCTTTAGGAAAAATTTGTAACATTTTATGTAAAAAGGTATATTATAAATATGACAGAATATTTTAAAGCTTGAAAATGAAGTATAATAAAATGCGTAAATTGACCTTACAAATACCTAATAAAAATCTTTTAAGCATTCATAAAATGATGCCGGTTTTGAAGATAACCGGCGTCATTTTTTGTCTTGTCCTGTTTCTGCCGTATATCATAACTGTATTCGGAAGAGGAGTTGAGGAAGCGGAAAAGCTACCCTTGTTGACGGGACCGGAAATCACGATCGTAACGGAAAAAGGAACACAGACCATACCGACGGATGAATATCTCTGCGGTATACTGGCACAGTATTATGATAAGGGATATACAAAGGAAGAGTTAAAAGCCATCAGCATTATCTTAAGAAGTAATTTTTTGTATGATCTGGAAAATAGGAAAAATTTTTATGATTTATTGTCATATCAGGATCGCAGGGAGCTTTGGGGGCAAAATTTTTTGAATTATGAAAAGGAAGTCAGAAATATTATTTCGGAAACAGCAGGAAAAATACTGCTAAAAAACGGAAAAATAGAAGAAATTACCATATGCGATCTTTTACATGACGGACAGAGTTATGAAACCATTTTGCAAAATAATTATGCGGATTATGCAATCTATCAATACTTTTGAATAAAGCGTTGCATTTGGGTAAAAATATCTATTGACAATTGATTTGGAAGATGTCATTTGAAATCCCATGGAAATTTCCATGGAATTAGGTATTTAAGGAGGATGCAATGAAAAGAAACAGGAAGTCCGGATTACGGAAAGAACGGATTATCATGCTTGCTGCGTCAGCGTTTATCTTAACGGCGTTGACGATGACAGGAATCTATGTTAATCAAAGGAATACACAGGATAATGATCAGAATCGAATCGATCTGAATGAATTAAATAAAGAAATACAAAATCAGACAAATGATATTGCAGATCAGATCGCAGGACTTCAGCCGCAGAATCCGACGGATGATCTGGATGTAGAGATCAATTATGAAGAAGCCAATACCAGCGATATTGTATTGCCGGTAGAGGATCGCGCGATGTTGGGACAAGGTGATGATGCAGCGAATGATTATGGTTTCGATCAGGCGAGGGAAGATGAGCTTAATTCTGAAATCAATTCACAAACTCCGTCGAATACAGTGCGCGAGCCTGTAGAAGAACGGACACAGGCGCCGGAACCCGTGCTGCATTTTTCAGAGGATGAAGCCCTTGCATGGCCGGTTGTTGGCAATATTCTTATGAACTACAGTATGAATCAGGTTATATATTATAAAACGTTGAATCAGTATCGTTATAATCCTTCTGTTGTCATTGAAGCTACGGTTGGAGAGCCGATCACGGCTGCGGCTGATGGTAAAGTGGTATCTATCAGACAGAATGTGGAAACAGGAGGGACGATCGTATGCGACCTTGGAGACGGATATCAGCTGACTTACGGACAGTTGGAAAATTATGCAGTCTCAGTGGGTGATTATGTGGAAAAAGGCGATATTCTGGGTTTTGTAGCGGAACCTTCGATCTTTTATTCTGAAGAAGGCTGTAATGTGTATTTTAAAATGACCAAGGATGGGGAACCGGTGAATCCTTTAAATATTATGCAATAAGTGTGAGAAGAACTTCTAGTTGCTCGCAGCAAAGGCTGCTTCGCAAAGAAGTTCTAAGTCTCACACTGAAAAACGCAAAAGCGGACTCGTCCGCTTTTTAGCGGCGTTTTTCATCGCTATTTAAGTTGCAGCAAAGCTGCTCTGACATGGAGGAATAGTATGATTTATATTAAAAATGGATTGCTTTATACAATGCAGGGCATGTCCGGACTTGGTGAAAAACGCGGAAATATACTCATTAAGGAAGGCAAGATAGCGGCGGTAGGAGAACAGGATCTCCTGCCGCCTGATTTTGAGGGCGAAATATTAAATGCCGAAGGCTGTATCGTCATGCCGGGAATCATAGAAGCGCATTGTCATATGGGAATCACCGAAGAGAAAAAAGGAATGGAAGGGGATGACTGCAATGAAACAGAGCAGCCCATCACGCCTTATCTTCGCGCGATTGATGCGATCAATCCGATGGATGCGGCATTTGGCGAAGCGGTCAGGGCGGGTATTACCGCGGCAATGATCGGTCCCGGAAGCTCCAATGTCGTAGGTGGTCAGTTTGCATTTGTCAAGACCTTCGGCAGACGGATCGATGATTTGATCGTAAAGGCTCCGGCGGCAATGAAAGCGGCATTTGGAGAAAATCCCAAGGTCAATTATTCCGGTCAGAATAAAATGCCGTCTACAAGAATGGCGATTGCGTCCATGCTGCGGGAAGAATTGTTTCAGGCAAAACGGTATATGACGCAAAAGGAAAAAAAGACGGATGATTTTAAAGAAGATTTCCGATATGAATGCTGGCTGCCGGTTTTAAGGAAAGAAATTCCCTTAAAGGTACATGTTCATCGGGCGGACGATATCTATACCGCGATTCGTATTGCCCAGGAATATGATCTGGATATTACATTGGATCATTGTACGGAAGGTCATCTGATTGCGGAAGATATATGCCGAAGCGGGTATCCGGTTATTTTGGGCCCGCATCTGGCAAGCCGGAGCAAGATAGAGATCCAGTACGCCTCCTTTAAGACGGCGGGCATCATGGAAAAAAATAAGGTACTGCTTGCCATCACGACAGATCATCCGGTTTCGCTGATCCAGTCGCTGCCATATTGCGCGGGTCTGGCTGTAAAAGCCGGATTGTCCATGGAAGAAGGACTTCGGGCGATCACGATCAATCCGGCAAAAATATGCGGTGTGGCAGACCGCATGGGCAGTATCGAAGTGGGAAAGGATGCCGATATCGCAATTTTTTCCGGCAATCCGATGGAGATCTTTACGGAAACTTTTTATACAATTATTGACGGTAGGATTGTGCATCGTAGGAAAAATGTGATAAAATAAGCGCAGAAGCCCGCGAGCGAGATGGAGCGGTCTGCTTAGCACGGACCGAAGTGGAACGGAGAAAGCGGAATCGAGCTCAGCACTGCGGGTAAGAGAAATGAAGTAAGTCTGCATAGGGCAAGAGGAAAGTAATGGAAATAGAAAACAAAGAGCGCGCACTTCTGGTAGGGGTGTGTCTGCCGGAGGAAAAAGATTTTGAGTTATCCATGCGGGAGCTTTCTGAGCTTGCGAAAGCCTGCGGTATGGATGTGGCAGGCAGGATGGAACAGAAGATGGAACGCCCTGATAAGGCGTTATACATAGGCTCAGGGAAGGTATATGAAGCGCTGGCTGCCATGGAGGAACTGTGCGCCGATCTGATCATATTTGATAATACGCTGTCACCCACGCAGATCAGGAATCTTCAAAATCAGCTTCACTGTCCGATTTTGGACAGAACATCGTTGATTTTAGAGATTTTTGAAAAGAGGGCAAAGAGCAGGGAGGCAAAGCTGCAGGTAGAGATCGCAAAGCTGCAGTATATGCTGCCCCGATTGGTTGGATTGCATGAGGCATTGTCCAGGCAGGGCGGCGGAGGAGGAAGCCGCGCCAATAAGGGTGTCGGCGAAAAGAAGCTGGAACTTGACAGACGTAAGCTGGAACACCGCCTGAGCGAGCTTCGTAAGGAACTGTCGCAGATCAAAAAAGAACGCGTGACGCAACGAAAGAAGCGTAATGATACCGGCATTGTCAGGGCTGCGCTGGTCGGTTATACCAATGCAGGGAAATCTACATTGATGAATACCATGCTCAGGCAGTATTACCGGAAGGATGGAGCCGTCCCGGAAAAGCTTGTTTACGAAGAAGATATGCTGTTTGCAACCTTGGACACTACCGTCAGAAAGATCGCTCCGCCTGATCATCAGCCGTTTCTGTTGTCGGACACAGTCGGCTTTATTTCCAAGCTGCCGCATCATCTGGTGGAGGCGTTTCATTCTACCTTGGAGGAAGCAATAGAGTCGGATATTCTGCTGCATGTGATCGATTTTTCGGATATCAACAGGGATGATCAGATCAATGTAACGTATCAGACATTGAAAGGACTTGGCGCAGGGGATATTCCGGTCATCTATATCTATAATAAAGCGGATCTGTGTATGGATGAAAAATCGCTGCCGGTCATCCGCGGCAATAAGATCTATATGTCCGCCAAGAAGGGCATTGGCTTGACGGAGCTGCTGGATCTGATGGAGAAGACGCTTGCAGACCGTTATCAAGCGGGAGAGTTCTGTTTTCCTTATGATCAGGGTGGGATCGTATCTTATCTGAACCGGAATGCTGCCGTAGAGGAGGTTTCCTATGAGGAGCAGGGCGTTAGGATGAAAGTGCGGTTGAGAGCGGAAGATTATCGAAAGTATGAAAGATATTTAGTGTGAACCGGTATGTTGTAAAAGATTTTCAGAGAATGGAGGGTTATTATGGCGGAGCGTATGACAAGGGAACAGATCAATAAAACTTATCCGAATCAGTATGTGGCTTTAAGAAATCCGGTCTACACTTATGGGACGTTACAATCGGCGGAGGTTGCCTATACGGATAATAATGGACTGATATTGTGGCTGCGACAGGTGACGGAGCAGGGGATCGTCATCTGGTATACCGGTGATAATCCGCCGGTGTTTATGAATATGATGTTTATGTTTTAGCCGGTAAAGGAACATTACGATTAATGACAGTGAATGATCAAAATATGATGCAGGAGGAACAGCGTATGAAAAGCGATGTGATTATTATCGGAGCGGGACCGGGAGGAATCTTTTCTGCGTATGAACTTGTAAAATTAAATCCGGATCTGAAGATCACGGTGCTGGAGGCAGGTAATCCATTAGATAAGAGGAAATGTCCGATTGACGGTAAAAAGGTAAAATCCTGTATCGGCTGCAAACCCTGTTCTATCATGAATGGATTTGGCGGCGCCGGAGCTTTTTCGGATGGGAAATATAACATCACAAATCAGTTTGGCGGAACGCTGTATGAGTACATAGGGAAAGAACGCGCAATCGAATTGATGAAATATGTCGATGAGATCAACTTATCCCACGGAGGCGAAGGGACAAAATTGTACTCAACGGCGAGTACGGAGATCAAGAAGCTGTGTCTGCAAAATGGTCTTCACTTACTGGACGCATCAGTGCGTCATCTGGGAACGGATATCAATTATGTGGTGTTGGATCATATTTATCAGGAATTGAAGGATAAAGTGGAGTTTCGTTTTAATGAGGCGGTAGAGAGCGTCAAAAAGACCGATGGAGGTTATCAGGCAGAGACGGCAAAGGATACCTATGAGGGGACATATTGCATCATTTCCGCAGGGCGGAGCGGCAGTAAATGGATGGAAACGGTGTGCAAAGAATTGTCCGTACCAACAAAATCCAATCGTGTGGATATTGGCGTGAGGGTGGAGCTTCCGGCAGCGATATTTGCCCATCTGACGGATGAACTGTATGAAAGCAAGATTGTTTACCGTACCCGGCAGTATGGTGATCTGGTCCGGACATTTTGCATGAATCCCAAAGGTGCTGTGGTGAATGAGAATACGAATGGCATTGTCACCGTCAACGGACACAGCTATGAAGATCCGGAAAAGCAGACGGACAATACCAATTTTGCGCTTCTGGTTGCAAAGCATTTTTCCGCGCCTTTTAAGGACAGCAATGGTTATGGAGAGAGTATTGCAAGACTTTCCAATATGCTGGGCGGCGGGGTGATCGTACAGAGATTCGGCGATCTGATCGCTGGAAAGCGGAGTACGCAGTCGCGTATTGAGGAGGCGTTTATTACGCCTACATTAAACGCTACACCGGGCGACTTAAGCCTTGTTATGCCGAAGCGTATCCTGGACGGTATCATTGAGATGATCTATAAGCTGGATAAGATTGCGCCGGGCACTGCCAATGTAGATACGTTATTATATGGCGTGGAAGTGAAGTTTTATAATATGGAAGTTGAGATCGATGAGAATCTGGAGACATATCATAAGAACCTGTTCATTATAGGCGATTGCAGCGGTATTACTCATTCCCTGTCCCATGCGTCTGCAAGCGGTGTGCATGTGGCAAGGTATATTGCAGGGAAATATTAGATATCAGGGAGACGGTTATGTATATCAATAAAAAGCTATATTTATTTTTAAAAACCGTTGCCATCGTCGGGATCTATTTGTGGGGTTCACTGGTAGTCAGGCTCATTGAGGTCTTGCTTTTTGATTATTTTTCTGCAGACAAAGGGCTTTTGGGGAGTCGCTTCCTGATCCAAATGTATATTTTAGCGATTTCCATTTTTGTTCTGCTATTTATCGCGCATTTCCGGATCAATAAGAGATTAGCCAACGCTAATATCTATAACAGCCTTTTTGTCAATGATCCGGACGGCGTCATACAGCTTCCGGTGCTTTCACGGGCAATGGGAAAAACAGCGCCTGAATTAAAGAAGGATATTATTGGTCTGATCAAAATGAAGATACTGAAGAATTGCAGGATAGAGAATGGCGGCAGCTCAGAGAAGATCGTGCTTTTTAAGGACACGGGTTCCAAAGCTTTGACCGGAGGGGAGATAAAAGCCGTCTGCGCAAGCTGTGGAGGAGAGACGATGGTCAGGATTGGGTATGTGAAGAGCTGTCCTTACTGCGGATCGAAGCTTGATGCATGAGAAATAGTTAGGTGGTTGCGAAACTCTCAATAACGT
>DLOQ01000084.1:304-15059 GCA_002479655.1 Lachnospiraceae bacterium UBA7480 | reverse complement strand
ATGATGCACAATAGGAAAGAATTTGAATAGAGTTTCGCAAATGCCTACATAGAAATAATTGAATGGGGGCTTAGTATGTATCTTAATTCTGCCAAATTTTGGATCACATGTATTTATACAGGCTGGATGATCCTGGCTACTACAATCTTGGGATTGCTGGGGTTGGTGATCAATTCACATGATCCCCATTTTTATGATGTCACTGTTCCAATCATTATTGTTTGTGAAATATTTGCTTGGTTTATAGCATTTCCTCTTTTCTGGGATGCTATCAGGGCATACAGGATCAGCTGTGTATTTGAAGAAAATGAAGATGGTCTGCTTGAAATAGAAGAGGTTGCGGAGCAGTTGAAGATGAAGCATTATAGATTCGTTGTTGTTTTTCATCGGCTCGTGGGCAAAAAGCTGTTGCAAAATTGTTCTGTCTTTCCGGATGATCCGACCTGTATTATCTTAGCCAATGAGAGGTACGACATCCGCGCTAAGTTTAACGTCTACCGATGCAAGAACTGCGGCGCGCCGAATACCCTGCGCATCGGTTTTGAAAAAGAGTGTAAATACTGCGGAGCAAACATATTATAAAAAGAATTTAAGAAAATCAAAATACAATCCGGTCTCTTCCGTTTTCTTTGCCGATATACAATTTTTCATCCGCTTCTTTGAGGGTAGCCGTAAGTCCGTTATGGTAATCATATTCCGCCAAGCCATAAGTCATGGTCACGCCGAATGTGGTGTCATTTGCTTGGAATTCTAATTTCTTAATGGTTCTGCGTATATTTTCAAGCTTGATATAAGCATCGTCACCATTGCATGACGGAAAGACCAACAGAAACTCTTCCCCGCCCCATCTGGCGGCAAAATTACCTTTCTGGATCTCCTGACGAAAAATCTCTGAAATTTTGACCAGAACCAGATCGCCTATATCATGACCATAGTTGTCATTAACTTTTTTGAAAAAATCAATGTCACAAATGCATAAACAAAATCCTGAGTCGCTGAGTCCCTTTTTGATAAAGTCTTCCATATAAACCATGGCTTTTCTTCGGTTAAATAAGCCTGTCAGCGTATCTGTATTTGCCTGTACCAACAGCTTGTTATTATAATCCACCAGCTTACTCTCTAATTCCCGTGTATCATTGCTGAAAACAAACGCAATGACGGAAATACACCAAAATATCGTAATGGTGTTCAGTATCTGAAGTCCGTTTTCCCCCATGGGAGACAGCTGTAGATTAGATGGTCTTGAACTGAACATAAAGAAAAGCCACAAACGGAAAGCACATAGCAGAATGGCAAAGATCACTTTGGCAAGATGGTGCTTATAAACTGCGAAGAAACTTAATACGAGAAGCACCATAAGAAAATGCTGTACTCCGATATTCCAACCCATATAATGGATGGTAAGATAGATCCATATGAACATTCCTATTGTGAATACGCATATGACTGTAAAGGATCTGCAATAATAGGACAACGCAAAAATGACCGCAAAGGTAATGGCAAAAATGATATACATCATCGCGCCGCTGATTTCCAGCGCTAAATTACACAAAAAGATATTCATAATAAAATAAAAAATAATAGATAAGATGAGTATCCTGATCACTACGATCAATTTCTTTGATTCGTTTTCGGCTATTGTATCTTTTCCGATAAACTCTGCGAAATTTTTAAAAGGATTTCGTATTTTCAAATTTTTGTCCGCCTATTTTATATTATTTCCTACTATAGTAGTAATCGTGATTCCGTCATTATCTGCCTCCTGCGTCACAACAGTAACCTCGGTCACTACAGTCACAGGATGACTGATCCCGTCAATCTCTACAGATGAAACCGTATTATCATGAGCAAACATTCCTTCATCAATATAGGAAAGCTTATTGGGAGTCTTTCCATTTTCTATCTGCATGATGATATCCATGACAAGCGGACCTTGAAGCGGATTACATTCTATGATACAGCTTATTTTGTCCTCTAAAATATAATACTTAGACTCCGCTTTCACACCATCAAAGGAAATGATCATGATCTCGCCATCTGCAATATTTGAGCCGACGCTCCATCCCATGGACTCGATTGCTTCTATTACACCAAAAGCCTCATTGTCATTTTCGCAATATACGATATCAATTTGATCGCCATACTGCTTTAAAAGGGATTCCATGACCTCCATTGCCTTCATCTGTGTAAAATCACCTGTCACCTCCGCAAGCAGTGTCATATTTGAATTTTTCATGCAGGCATCCCGCAGTCCGTTAGTGCGTCCGATTTGGGCAGAAGCTCCCAGCGTCCCCTGAATGTTCACGATATTTGCATTTTCAATACCTTTTGTCTGCAAAAATCGGTTGATCCATTCCCCTGCCATGTCGCCTTCCAGCGCAAAATCAGAGCCTACCCATGCCGTATAGAGGCTCTCGTCCTCTACATCTACCATACGGTCAACTAAGATGACCGGTATTCCTGCATCCTTAGCTTCCTGTAATACCGTATCCCATCCCGTCTCAATTACAGGCGCAATGACGATATAATCAACTTCCTGCTGGATAAACTTGCGGATTGCCATGATCTGATTTGATTGCTTCTGCTGTCCATCTTCAAAGATCAGTTCAAAACCATTCTCCTGCGTAAATGTCGATTTCATAGATTCCGTATTTTCACTTCGCCAGTCCGATTCTGCACCAAGTTGTGAAAATCCGACCACAATATATTGATTAGCAGGATCCCCCTGTGTATTGGAGGGAGTTTCTGCCGTAGTCCTGTTTCCGCAGCCTGCCATAACTAAACAGCAAAAAGCCGATGCCAACAAAATGATTTGTTTTTTCATATCTTTAATGTAATACTTTATTGAAAATATGTCCAGTCTAATTTTAAAGTAAGCAGACATATTGTTCAACTTTTATTGAAAAAAGGAGACAGTCTCCATTATGGGGCTGTCTCCTCGCATAAAATCATATGTTAAAAATCTTTTATCTGCTTTTCTTTTTTTGAGACATAACGATACTTTGTACCACCAAAAACAGACAAAGCATAGCGGCGATCGTGATTCCTGTCCACCAAGCCTTATCCAGACCTGCTGAGGAAACGATATTTTGTATTGTGCTGAGAGAGAGAACGCCAAACAGGGTTCCCACGATATTTCCGACACCGCCGGTCAANNTACCGATGATGGAAGAAGCGATGGCGCTCATTTCCATTCCGCTTGCATGGGAAGGAGAGCCGGAACCTACATGCAGGAAATATACAAATCCGCCGATGCCTGCTAAAAGTCCGCATATGATGTGGGAGAGGAATTTGGTCCTCTTTACGTTGATACCGAGCATCAATGCACTCTGGTTATTGCCGCCTACCGCATAAAAGCTGCGCCCCTGTTTCGTCCATCTTAATATGCAGAACATTATGATGACTGTCAGTAATGCGACGATGACCCCGATCTCAATATAAGCGTTTACATAAACGCCGTTTTTATTGATAGAACCGAGTCCCGGCACGATTACACGCGTCTCCTTCAATGCCACAAATGCCTCATTTTGAACATTAAACGGAGCGGTATTGACGATCGTCGTCATGCCCCTTGCAAAGAACATGCCCGCAAGTGTAACAATAAAGGGCTGAATATCCAGATACGCAACCAAGAATCCCTGAACAATGCCGAATGCAAGACCGATTGCCAGTGCAATCAGTACCGCTACAAATATATTTCCGCCATGATAATCTAAGTAAACAGCGCAGCACATGCTTACAAGCGCAACAACTCCGCCTACGGAAATGTCAATACCGCCGGTGATCATGACAAGGCTCATTCCGCAGGATGTGATGATAAGCGCCGCGTTTGCATTCAAGATATTAAAGAATGTCTGCGGCTTTAAAAAGCCTTTTCCCTGAAATACGATCGCGCCTATGTACATCACAAAGAAAACTACTATGGTGATCGTCAGAAGCAGATTGGTGTCTGTCATATTTTTAAATCTGTCACCCAATCCGCTTTTTGCAGATGACTCATTTGCTGACATATTAAGCCACCTCCTTTATCTGTTTTGACTTCATCTTTTTCCAGAAATTCTTTAACCATTCTCTTACGATAGGCGTACTTAATACGACTAGGACAATTACAACGACTGCCTTATATGCCGGAAGCGCATCGGAAGGAACCTTAAGCGCATAAAGCGTTGTCGTAAGGAACTGAATCACATAGGCGCCTATAATGGATGCCGCTATGTTAAATTTACCGCCGCCCAGCGGATTTCCGCCCAAAGCAACTGCCAGGATCGCATCCATCTCAATATCCTTTGCAATAACAGAGTAATTGATGGTAGAGAAACGGCTGACCTTGATAAATCCGGTAACTGCAACGCATAATCCGAGAATTACAAATGATAAAAACTTAATAAATGCCGGATTCAGACCATTTAACTTGGAAGAGCTTTCATTGATCCCGACTGCCTGAGTATAAAGTCCAAGATTCGTAAAGCGCAGCACAAGCGCAATGATGATCATGCAGATAACTGCAATAAAGAACGGTGTTGGAATCGGTATTCCCGGAATAAATCCTCCCCAGTATCCAAAACTCGGATCACTGATGATAGGGAGCTCATTGTTATTGATCCATGCTGCAATAGAACGTCCTGCTGTAAATAGGATCAGCGTCGCGACCATAGGCTGGATCTTAAAATATGCAACCAGAACTCCGTTAAATGCCCCAAATAACATGGCAACCACACAGCTTACCAAAAATGCTACAAAAATAGGCGTCTGAAGTGTTTCCGGTCTGGTATTGGTTNNCGCAGAGCACTCTGAGTACAACGCTGCCGCTGATAGCCATGGCAGCGCCCACACTGATATCCTGACCGCCGGAAGCTGCCGTTACTAACGTCATACCGATCGCAAGGATTGCAAGCTCTGAACCATAATCCAATATATTGATCAGAGAGCCTGATAAAACGGGGTTTCCCAAGTTATTATACCCAAAGGTGATCTTATAAAAGGACGGATCCCTGATCAGGTTAAATATTGCAAGTAAAAGTAGGGCTGCAATCGGGATAAAGATCTGCTGTCTGAATATTTTTGCGCCGACTTTTCCAATGCTGAGTTTTTGTGTATTTGTCTGCATTATTCTCTGTCACCTCCTGCTATAGTGCTCATGATCTTGTTCTGCGATAAATCGTCACCCGTAAGCTCGCCTACCACTTTCCGATCTCTCATTACGATCAGTCTTGAGCATGTACGGAGCATTTCGTCAGTCTCGGAAGATATAAACGTCACACTCATGCCTTCCGAAGCAAGCTTAAGCACCAGTTTCTGAATATCAACTTTGGTTCCTACATCAATACCTCTTGTCGGTTCATCCAGAATCAGATATTCGGGATTCATCAATAACCATCTTGCAAGAATTGCCTTCTGCTGATTGCCGCCTGAGAGCGATTTGATAGGCGTATCGGCAGAAGCTGTCTTGATTCCCAAAAGCTTGATATATTCCTCTGCAAATTTATAGGTTTCGGCTTTGGAAAAGGGTTTGAAAAAGCCTTTTAAGACCTGAAGGGCGAGGATAATGTTCTCGCGTACGGAAAGGTCTCCTACGATGCCGTCTACCTTACGGTCTTCAGGAAGGTATGCAATACCGTTCTTCATAGCATCTAAAGGCTTGGTGATCTTAACTGTTTTGCCGTTTTTCTTAACGGTTCCGCCCAAAACCCTGTCTGCTCCGAAGATAGCGCGGACACACTCGCTTCTTCCTGAACCAAGCAGTCCCGTAAATCCGTTTACTTCTCCCTTCTTTATATAAAAATCAAAGGGCTTAATACCTGCATCGCTTACAAGATCTTTCGCTTCAAATACGAGAGTGGAAGCATCTTCTTTATCGTATGTCGCACTTTCGCTGCGGATATCTGACATGTCATCCAGATCCTTGCCAAGCATCTTGGATACAAGCTGTACTCTGGGCAGTTCCTTGATTTCATATTCACCCACAAGCTGACCATCCCTCAGAACAGTGATCTTATCGCATACCTCATATACCTGATCCAAAAAGTGCGTAACAAAGATAATGCCGACTCCCTTTGCTTTCAGTTCGCGCATCAGCTTAAACAGTTTTGCAACCTCCTGTTCATCCAGGGAGGATGTCGGCTCATCCAAGATAAGAACCTTACAGTCCATATCCACTGCACGCGCAATGGCAACCATCTGCTGCACCGCAATCGAGCAGCTTGCAAGCTGTTGTGTTGATTTGGCAGGGATATCAAGAGACTGCAGTATCTTATCTGCATCCCTGTTCATCTTCTTCCAGTTCTGCCCGATGCCCTCAGTTCTGCCTATGTACATGTTCTCTGCAACAGAGAGATTCGGGCACAGCGTAATCTCCTGATACACCGTGCTGATGCCAAGTCTCTGCGCATCCTGCGGCGAATGGATGGATACCTCTTTCTCTGTCCCTTTTAGGAAGATCTGTCCTTCATCTTTTCCATATACTCCGGTCAACACCTTAATTAATGTTGATTTTCCGGCGCCGTTTTCGCCCATAAGCGCATGGATCTCGCCCTCGCATAGCGTAAAATCCACGCCTTGCAGAGCACGTACTCCAGGAAAGCTTTTATGGATATTTCTCATTTCCAATACGGATTTGTCTTTCACCAGTGTATTCACCCCTTTGATTTTTATGAAAAAGCGCGGAACAAACGTCCTGATTAACATTCTGCTGCACCGCGCTTTTCTTAATTATATTACTATGTTATTGTTCCGATTTAGATGCCGTATTTATTAACATCGTCTTCTGTGATGGTAGTAGCGTCAAAGCCCTTCTCATCCATGATTACAACCTTCTCTGCAACGGTTCCGCCGCTCTCGATTGTCTTGATGATGCTGTCAATGTAGGATGCCTGGAAAGGATTACACTGTCCATCATAATTCCAGTTCTGGTTAAGCAGTTCCTCTAATGCCCACTTGTTGCAGTCAAATCCGATGATGATTACGTCTTTGCCAACGCCGTGAGAGATATTTGCTTTGTCAAGAGCTGCTACAGCGCCCTTAGCCATATCGTCATTCTCTGCATAGATTACATTGAAGCTTTCGCCGGAATCGATTACGGACTGAACGATCTGCTGTGCCTTCTCTGCATTCCATTCTGCTGTCTGCTGTGTTACAAGATTCCATCCGTCAGATGCAACTGCCGCGTCAACTGCTGCGGTACGACCCTTCTGTGCTGCTGTACCCATAACGCCCTGAAGGTGGATAATGTTGTACTCGGATAAGTTCTGTCCTTTTAACCACGCAACTGCTGTATCGCCTTCTTTAGCCATATCGGAAACGATAGATGCCTCGTAAAGGTCTTCGCTTGCGTCGATTGTACGGTCAAACAGAATTACTTTGATACCGGCGTCCTGAGCATCCTTTAATACGGAATCCCAGCCTGCTGTATCTGCTGCGGAAAGAAGGATGTAATCAACACCATCCTGAACAAACTTCTGAGCTGCTGCGATCTGCTCATCATTCTTGTTGCTGTAAGCAAAGGATGCTTCATATCCGTTTGCTGCAGTAAACATTTCCTGCATATCCCTGTCGTTAGCTGTACGGTATCCGGATTCGTTCGGGTCGTTATTGATGATGCCGACCTTGATCGGTTCACCTGAACCTCCAGAAGATGCCGGAGCGTCTCCGCCTGTTTTTCCGCAAGCTGCCAATGAAAGNNTTCTTTTAATTCCTTTCATTTTCATTCCTACCTAAAAATTTTTTAAAAAGAAAGATTCTTTTATGGTTCAATGATATACTTATTTTATTCGTGAATCCATTCAAATATATATTGTAGAAGTTTGTTTTTTTTGGCAGATTTGCCGAAAGTTGATTTTTCTATTTTGAAGTTGATTTTTCTATGCTTGTCTTAAGACTTATTCTTCCGCGCATGGCAGAAGTATTGTTGCCGTAGTTCCTTCTCCATAGGCGCTCTCTATGCTTATCCCGTATTTTTCCCCAAAATTCAAGCGGATCCGTTCGTTGACATTATACAGACCATAGATTTCGTTTTTTGTTGGCGTCTTATTTGTGATTCCTCTTACAATCTCATTCAGACGTTCTTTTTTGATTCCGATTCCGTTATCAAAAACCCGGATTACTGCGCCTTCACTATCCTTACTGCCGCTGATGATGATCTTTCCCTGCCCTCTCTTATTTTTGATTCCATGATACAGCGCATTTTCTACAAGCGGCTGGATCGTGATCTTAGGGATCAGGCATTGCTCAAGCTCTTTCGGAATATTGATCTCATACTGCAGGATATCCTGATAACGCACCTGCTGGATCTCAAGATAGCTTCTTACATGATTCAATTCTTCTTTAAGAGAGATGATGTCTTTTCCCTGATTTAATGATGCGCGGAAAAAGTCGGACAGGCTTCCGACCATATTTACTACTTTTTTCTGCTCTCCTGCTTCTGCCAGCCATATGATGGCATCTAATGTATTATAAAGGAAATGGGGGTTGATCTGTGACTGTAAAAGCTCAAACTCGGCTTTTCTAAGCTGGATCTGCTCGATTTTGACCTGCTCCAGCAATTCGTTGATCTTATCGATCATGCTGTTTAGGGATTCGCTGAGCATGCCTACTTCCGCGCCTGCTTTTACGTCGGAACGTATTGACAGATTTCCCTTTGCCACCTGGTCGGTCACTTCTCCCAGCCTTCTTATGGGACGGATGATGCTGAGCGGGATAAAGTAAGAAAGAAAAATCAGCATCAACAAGATCCCTGCAAATGCGATTCCGGAAAACTTCAGCATATTCACAAAGAACGCCTGATACTCCGTTCTTGATGCCTGGATATCCCTTAGCTCATAATAGATATACTGGAAAATGGTTTCCTGAACAAGTGAAGTTACTATTTGTATATCATTCTCCCAGATCTCAATATTTTCTTCATATTTATTTCCTTCATGAAGATTTTCTTCGATCCGGATGCTGTAATTTTCAAGATTCGTCAGATATTTTTTTACGCTTGCCAAATAGTTGCTGTTGCGTGGGGAATCTGTCAGTTCTTCCAAACCTACTACGATATCGTAAGCTTCTTTGATCATAGCTTTGAGATTGGAATCTTTCAAGGTTTTATTCCCTACGATCAAAAGATATGTTTCATAGTCAAAGTCCTTTTTAAAGTCAAGGTTGAACTGACTGGCGGATACGACGGAATTGATCATATCCTCATATCTGCGGTTGCTTGCGTACAGATTATAAAAGCAGAAGATCAGAAAGACGATGACGGGAATCATTAAGATAATGTAGGAATACCTGATCTTAGTAGCCAGCGCGGAGCTTTGATAAAGCTGTTCCAGTTTTTTCTTCATTTAATCTTCTCCCTCTGCGCCTTTTCCGCCCCTATACTGCGTGGGTGTCATGCCGTGTATCTTTCTGAATAAATATGAAAAATAGTGGGGGTCTTTATACCCTACTTCCCTGCTGATCTCGCTGCTGCGCTTGCTTGTGCACTTAAGCAGTTCTTTTGCCTTGTCCATACGATAAGCCGTCAGATATCTGCTGAATGTCTGACCTACCTGCTGGGCAAACACCATGCTCAGATGATTGGGTGAAAAGTTTACATGCGAAGCCAGCATATTTAAAGATAATTCATTATCCGCGTAGTTCTCTTCAATATAACGGATCACTTCATCCACGATATCCCCATATTTGTTGTCGGCCGCTTTTTCACGCAGCTCCAGTGCCTTGACGATGATGCGGTTTAAATAGCTTATGGCGCTTTCTTCGCTTTGCATAATGTCCGGATCCGTATCGGGAGTTTCTATTTCAGTCCTTTGGAAGGAGAGCCCTTCCAAAAATTCCGCAACGCAAAAATAAATATCCATGATAATATACTGCCTGAACATACTTGAACTTAACGCGTTGTTTCCCAGATCTCTGAAAAACTCTTCTATAAAATAATTGGTCTCCCCCTTATCTCCGAATTTTAAAAATTCACTGATCTTATTACGGTCAAGCTGCTTGATGTCCATGCTCTTGATATCAAAGTCTCTTTTATTGGAATAGATATCCGGCGTGATTCTGCTGCTGTCCAGTATCAGGCTGTCCTCCACCAGATAGCGGTGCGCAAAGGCATGGCTTGCTCTTTCAAAAGAAAACGGCAGCTTGGTAAGTCGGTTGACAGGCTCCCCGATTCCGCCAAAATATCGGATATTTTCATATCCTTTCACTATTTTTTTTATTTCATTTACATATTCTTCCTGCTGTATTATTATTTCCTCTTTAGTGTCCGCCTTAAAAAGAACCGCTTTTCCTTCCGGATTTCTGTCAAAGACAAGCAGATCTCTTGCCTTTCCTATGGTTTCCAGCCGATCTTCTATCTCAATGACGTCGTTGGAATATCCGTTCTGCGCATACTTCGTGGACTGTATCTTGAGCAGCAAAATATTGTACCACATGGCGGAAAGGTCTATATCCAGCTGATCCGCCATCTCCAGTAACTCTGCGGGAGGTTTCGGAGCCGTCACAAGGTATTGGAAGAGATCTTTTCTTTTGTTAAGAAAATTATCTTCCATTTCCTTGATATATTTTTCCTTAAACTCGCGTTCCTTGCGGTTTTCTTCTATTTTAAACGCAATTGCGTCCACCTCTTTGATAAGGTCGTCTCCATTGACGGGCTTCAAAAGATACTGCGCGATCCCGATGCTGATTCCTTCTTTGGCATACTTGAAATCTTCATATCCCGATATAACAATGATCTCCGTGTAGGGCAATTCTTTTTTGATCAACCTGCTCAGCGCAAGTCCGTCCATAAACGGCATGCATATGTCCGTGATCACGATATCAGGCTTGAGCTTTTGTATCATGGGGAATGCCAGCTCACCGTCGCTTGCCTCACCGCAAAACTCATATCCATGCGCCTGCCAATCGATATTATTTTTGATTCCTTCCCTGACTACGATCTCATCTTCCACAAGAAAGACTTTCATGATTGCGGTTATGCTCCTTTCTGAGTCTGCGCTATATGTTCTTTGACATATCCTATTTTCAAAATATACTAATTTTGCGTTTTTGTCTATATATAAAAAAATCACATTTTTTTCATATATAAATATAGACAAAGAAGATGAAAATGAATATAATAAGTAGCGGACTACATAATAAAAGTAGTATGCTACCTTTTTCTGGGAGAATTTGCCATGCCACAGACGAAAGAACGGGATATCGGCTTATTATTTAAGCGGATCAATATGCAGATCAAAAAGGGAATTGATAAAGATCTTATGGAGTATGATCTGACTGCTTCACAGAGCCGGGTGTTGTTTTTTATTCATTTTCGTGAAGAAGACAAGACATCCATGAAAGATATAGAAGAATATCTGAAAGTGACGCATCCGACAGTCATCGGTATCGTAAAGCGGCTGGAGGAAAAAGGATTTGTAACTACGGCGTCAGATCCGGAGGACCGCAGGGTAAAGCTGGTTACAATTACGAAAAAAACAATGAAAATGGTAAAAAAGCTGGATCGAGGCAAAAGAAAAATGGATGAAATGCTTTTAAAGGGATTTACAGAGCGGGAGACAAAAGAGCTTCGACGGATGCTTTCCAAGATAGAAGATAACTTAATGGAAGCTGACTGAACAAATTATTACAGGACGCGCGGAAGGCAGCGCAGAAATGAGGTAAATAAAATATGCTGAAAACATTGGCAAAGCAAGTCAAAGAATACAAAAGAGTCTCTATCCTGACACCGCTGTTTATGGTCTTGGAGGTGGTGGCGGAGACGTTGATCCCGCTGCTTATGGCTTCGATCGTAGATAATGGCATCAACGTGGAAGGCGGCGATATCAACCATATCTATAGGATGGGCGCATGGATGATCCTGCTTGCTCTGGGAGGACTGCTGAGCGGCATTTTAGGCGGCGTATTTGCGGCAAAGGCATCCACCGGATTTGCCAAAAATATCAGGAAGACCATGAATGACAATATCCAGCGCTTTTCCTTTTCCAATATTGATAAATTTTCCACAGCGGGACTGATCACGCGGCTGACGACGGATGTGACCAATATCCAGAATGCGTACCAGATGCTGCTCCGTATGTGCTTCAGGGCGCCCTTTACCATCATCTTTGCGATGACGGCGGCATTTTTGATCTCGCCAAGGCNNGGCTGGCAAGGGTTTATCTGATTGCGGTTGTGCTGCTCAGTATCGTACTTGCGTTGATCGTCAGGGGTGCAATGAAATATTTTAAAGAGGTATTTGAGAAATATGATGATCTGAACGCGACGATTCAGGAGAATGTCAAAGCGATCCGTGTAGTGAAGGCATATGTTCGTGAAGAACACGAAGAAAACCGTCTGCGGAAAGCCAGTGAAAATATCTATAGATTGTTTGTAAGAGCTGAGAATCAGGTCATACTGAACTCTCCGGTCATGCAGCTCACCGTATATGCCTGCATCCTTTTTATCAGCTGGATGGGCGCTCATATGGTGGTGACGACGTCTTTCACTACCGGCGAGCTGATGGGACTGCTGACGTATTGTATGAATATTTTGATAAGCCTGATGATGATCTCCATGATCTTTGTTATGATGTCCATGAGTATCGCCAGTGCAGAGCGGGTGGTGGAGGTTATTAATGAGGAGCCGGATATCGTGAATCCCGAAGATCCGATCATGGAAGTGAAAGACGGCAGTATTGAATTTGAAAATGTTGATTTTACTTATAATAAGGATGGAAGCGGAGAACCTGTTCTCAAGGATATTAATCTGACGATCAAGTCAGGTGAAACGGTGGGTGTCATCGGCGGTACCGGAAGCGGAAAATCCAGTCTTATGATGCTGATCAGCCGCCTTTACGATACGTCGGAGGGCTGTGTGAAGGTCGGCGGCGAGGACGTCAGAAAATATGATCTGGAAGTATTGCGGAAAGAGGTATCTGTCGTTCAGCAGAAAAATATGTTATTCAGCGGGACGATCTTGGAAAATCTCAGGTGGGGCGATAAAGAAGCTTCTGAGGAGGAATGTATCAAGGCGTGTAAGCTGGCATGCGCGGATGAGTTTATTCAGGCGATGCCGGAGGGATATCACACCTATATCGAGCAGGGCGGAGTCAATGTATCCGGCGGTCAGAGGCAGAGGCTTTGTATTGCAAGGGCGCTGCTGAAAAAGCCTAAGATACTGATTCTGGATGACAGCACCAGCGCTGTTGATACGGCGACGGATGCAAGGATCAGGAGAGCGTTTGCGGAGGAGATTCCGGGGACGACGAAGCTGATCGTCTCACAGAGAATTTCCAGTGTGGAGCATGCGGATCGTATCATCGTCATGGACGATGGAAGGATAGACGGTATCGGAACGCACGAGGAGCTGCTGCAGCATAATGAGATCTATCGTGATGTATATGAATCACAGACCGGCGGCAGCGGTGATTTTGACGAGGCAGGAGGACAGATATAATGGCAGAGGAAAAAGTAAAAAACGTAAATCCCCCAAAGGGCGGCGGACCGATGGGTCATGGCAGAGGCATGATGGGATCCAAACCTAAGATTGAAAATCCGGGAAAGATCTTTAAGCGGGTGTTTGGTTATATTTTGAAGGATTATACGGTTCATCTGATCATTGTGGTGATCGGCATTGTCGTATCTGTTCTTGCGCAGGTAAAGGGTACGCTTTTTTTAAGGGAATTGATCAATGAATATATTGAGCCGCTGGTGGGCAGCGATAACCCTGATTTTAGTGGACTGCTGCAGGCGATCCTCAGGATGGCGGTGATCTTTCTGCTGGGGATTACTGCGACCTATACCTACAATAAACTGATGATCTATATCACGCAGGGTACGCTTAGAAATCTTCGTATTGAACTCTTTACCAAAATGGAGAGGCTTCCGGTGAAATATTTTGATACCCATTCCCATGGCGATATCATGTCGATCTATACGAATGATATCGATACCCTGCGGCAGATGATCAGTCAGAGTATTCCACAGCTTTTTTCCAGCGTGATCACGATCGTCAGCGTCTTTATCAGCATGGTGATCTTAAGCATCCCGCTGACCGTTCTTACGCTGGTCATGGTAGTTATCATGATCTTTGCGACTGCAAAGGTGGCAGGGAAAAGCGGCAGTTATTTTGTGGAGCAGCAGAAGAATCTCGGTATTTTAAACGGACAGATCGAGGAAATGATGGAGGGGCAGAAGACCGTTAAGGTATTCTGTCACGAAGAAGAGAGCAAAGAGCAGTTTGATAAGATGAATGAGGCGTTGTTTTCCAGTGCGAATCGCGCCAATGCCTTTGTCAATATTCTGGGGCCGATCAATATGCAGCTGGGTTACCTAAGTTATGTGTTGTGCGCGGTTGTCGGAGGCATCCTTGCGATCAATCATGTCGGCGGACTGCTGCTGGGCGATCTTGCCAGCTTTTTAAACTTCAATAAGAGCATCAATATGCCGATCAGCCAGACCAGCCAGCAGTTTAACAGTATCGTTATGGCGCTGGCAGGCGCGGAAAGGATCTTTAAGCTTCTGGATGAGGAGCCGGAGACGGATGAAGGTTATGTTACGCTGGTCAATGCAAAATACATTGACGATCCGAAGGGTGTTTCGGGAAAGGTTCTGACGGAAACGGAGGAAAGAACCGGCATCTGGGCGTGGAAGCACTATCATAAGGCGGATGATACGACGACCTATGTGGAGCTGAAGGGCGACGTTGTATTTGATGATGTTGACTTCGGATATAATGATGAAAAGATCGTTCTGCACAATATCAAGCTGTTTGCGACACCGGGACAGAAAATTGCTTTTGT
>DLOQ01000084.1:0-287 GCA_002479655.1 Lachnospiraceae bacterium UBA7480 | reverse complement strand
CGATATTCAGGACGGTAAGATCCGCTATGACGGGATCAATATCAATAAGATCAAAAAGGATGACCTTAGAAGGTCATTGGGGATCGTATTGCAGGATACGCACCTGTTTACCGGAACGGTCAAAGATAATATCCGTTACGGCAGGCTGGATGCGACGGATGAGGAAGTGGTTGCGGCAGCTAAGCTTGCCAATGCCCACAGCTTTATCAAGCGGCTTCCGCAGGGATATGATACGGAGATCAAGGGGGATGGCGGCAGCCTGAGTCAGGGACAGCGACAGCTCCTTG
>DLOQ01000154.1:2062-2562 GCA_002479655.1 Lachnospiraceae bacterium UBA7480 | reverse complement strand
AAATGAAAATGATAAGAAATCCCAAAATGAATGCTGCAGTTATCCTGATCATCACAGTGTTTTACTCATGGGTATTTATTTTAATATCGGGCCATATTGAATTTGAAAGAATGTTAAGGCATGCAGTTCCATTAAACTTAGATTTTTGGAATGCCTGGTCCATTTTTTTGATTCAGGGTAATATGAAGTATGTCGGCTATGTTTACATTGTGTTGGCAGTTGTCATCGTAATTTTTTCCTTCATTAGAAAACGGGACTACGACGAATACCAAACCGGCATTTTAGAAAAGGGTTTTATTGCTGCAGGAATGGTTATGGTATGCCTGTTCCCTATAGCGCTTATTCTTATCCTGAGCGATCCTCAATACGCCATTGAAACCATTATGCTTCTTGTGGTAGTTCATTGGTCTACGGTATTGATTGCGGATTTGGTATATGTCATGATTTTGTTTTTTGGTGAGTTGAAAAATCCCTGACAGAATGGTACACCCGCTTCGCGT
>DLOQ01000154.1:0-1916 GCA_002479655.1 Lachnospiraceae bacterium UBA7480 | reverse complement strand
GCAGGCAGTATCATCCGGTACTGCCTATTTCTGTATCTCGTGGAAAAAATCTGTACGTCGGGAACAAGCAGTAGATTTATTTATATACGTTTCCTTTGTCACGGGCAGAATGGCACAAAAGCGTCAATAACTCTTAACAATTAATGATTAGTGACCGATATATAAAGTGACAAAATAAAAAGAAAGGGAAGAAGTGATATGGCAAAGGAAGAGATTACACCGAGCGAATGGCAGATTATGGAAGTCCTTTGGGCGGACGGCGCACCGCTGACATCCGCTGAGGTTTATAAAAGGATGCAGGGGAATGTGGGTATGTCAATGCGGATGGTGCGGGTGCTGATGAACCGCCTGAACCAGAAAGGCATTCTTGGTTACACCGTAGATGAACATGATTCAAGGGTTTACCACTATTCTGTCCGGAAATCAAAAGAGGAATGTCAGAGAGAAAAAAGCCGGAAGTTTGTAGAAAGCTATTTTGAGGGCAGCCGGAAGAACGCAATGGCGGCACTGCTGCAGAGCGCAAAACTGACGGAAGAACAGCTTCGGGAATTAGAAGAAATCTTGGAACAATGCAAAGAAACCGATTGATTTTCAGATAAGGATAATGACAAGAAATGACAGTATGGGAAATTTGGGATAATGGAATATGTTTTTTTAACTTATGCGCGGTCTATTATGTGATACAGCTTGTAAGATGTGCGCTGTTTTCTTTCGTAGTGTTTGCTTTTGTTTTTACTCTGCGGAAGACGGTACTGAAAAACAAGGTATTTCTAAAAGGCGCATTATGGAGCTTATTCATTCCCGTATTGTTTGTTGGGAGGATGAAGTTTTTTTATGAAAATAGAATAGGCGCAAAACTATTTACGTCTTGGACGGGAATTTGTATGAACCATATATGGATATGCTGGCTGTATTTGTGTGTTGTACTTTTATATATTGCCTGCCTGCGCCATAGAAGAAAAGAACTGAAAAGGATGGTTGCAGGCATGGAAAAAAGAAAGGTAGATGGTGCGGTTATCTATGCTACGAAAACGCCCGTCACACCGTTTACCATAGGGGTATTCAGCCCCAAGATCGTTATGCCGGAAGTCATATTGAAGGAATATGACAAAAAAGAAATTCAGACAATCCTGCTCCATGAAAAAACACATATCCGGCTGGGGCATTTGCTGTTTTATCTTTTGTGGGATATATTGCGGGTTTTATTATGGCTGAATCCGTTCCTTGCCGTAGGAACAAAGTATTTCAGGGAGGATATGGAAGAAATCTGCGACTTCGTGACAATTAAGCGGAGTGAGGGTAAAGCATATGCATACGGACAGATTTTATTAAAGAGTATGACGATTTTGCAGGCTGAAAGTGAAGATTTTAATATGTATGCCACCTTTACAGGAAATAAAGAGTACCAGAGTGTCCGGCAGAGGGTAATTAGGATCGCCGGATATAAATCATATAAGGCAGTTGTGGCAGTTGGCATATTGGTTGCTGCAATGCTATGTGCGGCGGGTGCGGTCTATTGGACGCAGAAGGGTTCTTATGACAGATGCAATCAGCATGATAGCATTGTTGTGTATGATATGGAAACAGGGACAGAGCTTATCGCTGACGGGGAAGCATTAAGGGAAGCCGTCAGTTATGATGAAAATTACATCTACATAAAACCGGAAACTTTTCAAGAATTGATAAAGAATAGTACCGTATCTCGTGAATATATCTGTTTTTATGTGGGCGGTTATTACAAGCTGCCGGGAATCGGAGCGGGCGGTGGAGGCTGCGAATATTTGGAAACGGGATATTTAGAAAACGGTATATGGAAAATAGGGTATGTAGAGCCGGAAGATCTTTTGGGATGTATTTTAAAAATGCTTTAGTAGCAATAAAAAAAATGATTTATTTCAAGCATTCCTATAGAGAAT
>DLOQ01000026.1:15287-15411 GCA_002479655.1 Lachnospiraceae bacterium UBA7480 | reverse complement strand
AATATATGCAGTGGAAAAGCGCCTGCCTTAGCGGCAAATCCCACACAGACCAGCGCACCGGCAATATACAGCATCGTTTTATCCGGCTGCGTACCCGCCGTTCCCATACCGGACCACGCCAACA
>DLOQ01000026.1:14603-15266 GCA_002479655.1 Lachnospiraceae bacterium UBA7480 | reverse complement strand
TGATACAGCAGAAACAATCCCATCAGCGTCACCATCCCGCCGATCACGGCAACCGCAAGATAGGTTTCCGCAGCCCGGAGAGACTCTTTTTTCTCATCATGCGCAACCCATACATAAGAAGTAAAGGACATNNGTATAAAGATCCTCTGACAGGAATACCCCCATCGTCGCGCCAAGGGTCAAAAGCAGGAACAGATAGTAACGGTTCCGGTTATGGTAATGCTTAAAATATTCCTTGGAAAATATCGTTGTCATCATCCACATCAACGCCGCCACCACAACATACACACTACGGAAGCCGTCTAACATAAAGTGCAGCCCAAATCCCGCAAATCCCGGTATCTGATACCGCAATATCCCTGCCGAAAGCCTCACCTCCGCTTCCGAAACGGCGCTGAAAGGCTCTACTGCGGAAACATACCGCCCGATCATAAGATAATATAACGCCAGATACAGCACCAACGCAAATTCACTGACTACCACAAAGTCTGCAAAATAATCCCTCGCATTCTTAGAAAACCGCCCAATTATATACGACACGAAAGCGGCGCCCATAGGATAAAAAACCGCGACTGCCAATAACATATCCAGAACCGTATTTCTCATCTGCTGCCTTACTCCTTCCTTCAAATATAATCAAAAACTAGGTAATTGCGAAACTCT
>DLOQ01000026.1:4103-14470 GCA_002479655.1 Lachnospiraceae bacterium UBA7480 | reverse complement strand
ACCCGATTAGAGTTTCGCAAATATCTAATATAATCAAAACTTACCTTGCGCAATCTCCATAAATAAATCAATCAGCGGCTTGGAATACACGCCGTACACCAGCATACCGATACAAAACAGCGTCAGTGGCAAAATCATCATCCAGTTCGGATCCCTGACATCATCTATTGTATGATAATCAAAGCCTGCCTGTGGGAAAAATGCCCTTACCACGATCGTCAGCATATAGATCGCCGTCAAAATAGCGGAGATCAAAATTGCGCCCACACCAAAATAAGCCAAAACATTGCCGCTTTCCACTGCCGCGGATGCCAGATAATATTTTGAGACAAATCCTGCCAGACCGGGAACGCCCATCAAAGCAAACGCGGATATCGTAAATATGCCGAAAATCTTCGGCATCCTTCTTCCAAAGCCGTCCAGCTCATAAATATAATTCCTTCCTGTCTTATAGATGACTGCGCCCGCACAGAAAAAGGAACCGATCTTCATGATGGCATGTGCCGTCAGATGCGCCAATGCGCCTACCAATCCAAGCGGTGTCATAATCGTCACGCCAAACAAAATATAACTGAGATTGCTGATGGTGGAATACGCCAGCCTTCTTTTTAAGTGACGTTCCTTCAACGCCATGGAGCAGCCATAAATAATCGTAAACATCGTGATCGCCATCACAACATACTGTGCCCAGGTTCCCCGCAGGAAATCCACGCCAAAGGAATAATAGGTCAGACGGATGATCGCAAATGCGCCGGACTTTACGACAGCCACCGCATGCAAAAGCGCGGTAACCGGAGTCGGCGCCACACCGGCTTTGGGAAGCCAGCTGTTAAAGGGACAGATGGCGGCTTTTACGCCGAATCCCATAAAAGCAAGCACATAGATCAGCAAAAGTACCTGATCCCCTCCCGGATAGCTGCCTGCATGAAGCACGCCGCCATAGATGAAATCGATCGAATCTCCATATACAACCACAAAAATCATGCCGATAAAGGCAAATGCTGCTCCGCCCAAAGAATAATACAGATATGTTCTGGATGCCAGAACAGCTTCTCTGGTCAGCGTATGAAGCACCAGCGGCGTCGTTACCAGCGTCAGCAGTTCATAGAAGAAATACATGGTGAGGATATTGCCGCTCATGGCAATGCCCAGCGTTACGCCATAGGTCATGGTGTAAAACATAAAGAACACCTTTTCATGATCCTCATGCTTCATATATTCAAAGGAATATAAGGTTGCCAGCGGCCATAAGACAGATACCAGCCCGGCAAATACGCACGCCATGCCGTCCAGACGGAACGTAACCGAAAGATCGCCGGTAAACTCAAGCAGCGTAAAAGTACTCTCCGGACGATTCCAAAGAAGAAGCCAGACTAAAATGCTGTTGATCAATACGATCGCTTCAATAAATACCATCATATGACCGCGCTTTTTAAACGGCAGCATCGGAATCAGTATACTCCACAAAACCGGGATCAAAACAATGATAAATAACATTACCTCACTCATATGACTAAATCGTACTCCTTCCAAAACCTTCCTGCATCCGCTTCACAACCGTCAGCATAACATAATAATCCATACTCTCAAAATTTTACATATCTGTTTCTGTCTTCCATCCAACCGCATTACAGTATGCCGCTCAATATCCCATCAATGTAATTTAACATAATATTGGGGAACATCCCTAACAGTACCGAAAAAGCAGTCAGGATCACAAGCGGGATCAGCATCAGCCCGTCCCCCTCACACTTCTTCCATGTATCATCCGTGGTTTCCTTCCGCTCTCCTTCAGCTTCCTTAGATGTCACGCCCGGAAAGAATCCTTTGATCGTCACCGGCAGAAGATACCCTGCGGTCAAAAGCGCGCTGATGATCAGGATGATGGGACCCGCATACTGAAATACCGCAATTTTCGAATCAAGAGCCCCTGTCGCCAGATACCATTTACTGATAAAGCCACATGTCGGCGGAATACCGATCAACCCTAATGAGGCAATCGTAAAACACCAGATCGTCACCGGCATACGCTTACCGATCCCCCGAAGTTCTGAAACCTTAGTAAGTCCGCTCCGGCAGATCACTGCTCCGGCGCAGAGAAACAGCGTGGATTTGATCAGCGCATGTCCGATCAGGTGAACGAGAGAGCCGCTTACCGCCGTCGGCTCCAATAGCGCGATTCCAAATAAAATATACGATAACTGGCTGACCGTGGAATATGCCAGCCGCTTCTTCAAAACATCCTCCCCAAAGGCAAGCATGGAACCCATCAATACCGTCCAAAGCGATAATACCAAAAATACGGTCTGCACCCATGTCCCCCGAAGGAAATCCGCGCCAAAAAGATAAAAGACCACGCGCAATATCGCAAATACCCCGCCCTTAACGATGATTCCGGAAAGCACCGCAGACGCCGGCGCAGGAGCCACCGGATGCGCTGTCGGAAGCCATGCATGTAATGGAAACATCCCGGCTTTGACTGAAAATCCAAGGATCATCAGTCCTGCAATGATCAAAAGTAGCTGTCCGTGTTCCGCAATCACCTCTGCGCTTAATATTCCGCCCGGCGTAAAGGTGATCGTATCCGCATAGCCGCATAAAAAGAATAAGCCGAACAACGCCATGTACGCGCCAAAAAATGAATAGAACAGGTATTTCAAGCCTGCCATGATCGCTTCCCTTGACTGATTATGGATGACCAAGGGAAAGGCAGCCAGCGTCATAAATTCATAAAAAGCATACATCGTCACCAGATTACCGCTCTGTCCAAGTCCCATCAACACGCCAAAGGTAATCAGGTAAAATCCGTAATAGCGCCGTTCATTTTTCTCATGACTCATATAGCTGAAAGAGAAAACCCCCGCACAAATCCATACAACAGCCACTAGCAACATAAACAATCTTCCCAGTGAGTCAAGCTTCAGCATGACAGGGATCTGCTCCGTCAGCCAAAACAACACCACCTGATGATCCGCGGCATTTAAGATTACATTCAATGCCAAAACTCCGGTCAGCAAAAGACCGGTTCCGGTATAGAGCAGGATCACCTTCCGTTCCTTCAGTCTTTTTAAAAACAGCAGAATCGTTCCCATAAAGACTGGCATCAGAATCGGAAGCAATGCAATTATCATCTCTCTCATCTTTCTATCCAACCTTTCTACTAAGCCGCCGTCCTATCCAAACATCCGGATACCCGAACGGATCAGCGCAACAATCGGCTCTGAATTCATTCCCAGCAGCACATTCATCACGATAAATAAAATACAGACCGCCCCATAGCCAATATCCTTTTTCCACGGAAGCGATGCATATTCCGATTTGACCGGCGTATAGATACGCACTACGGTCTTCATAAAATAGATCGCGTTTAATATCGTACTGATCGCAAGGCAAATCAAAGTCGGCAGCATCTTGTAGGCATGACCGACACATGCCTGGGCAAATAAGATCTTACTGATAAAACCGGAAAACAACGGCACACCAACCATAGACAGCGATCCTACAGTAAAGGTAATTCCGGCGGCGACATTCCGGTAACCCGCCCCCGTCAGATCAATGAATTTTTTACTCTGTCCTGACACATCGGTAAGCCCCACCGCTGCAATAAAAAGCATACTTTTGGTAGCTGCATGGGACAGGATGTGATATACGGATGCCACCATACCAATCTCCGTACCCAGACCGAATCCCATATAGATATAGCCGATCTGCGCCACTGACGAAAACGCGATCATTCTGCGGATATCATTTTCCTGGATAGCACTCAGAGAACCAAAGATCATACCAGCAAGACCAAATATAAACAACACATTGATAAATTCACTCTGCCGGATCACCTCAAATCCGATCACACGGTAAAATACCTTGATCAGCAGAAAGATGTATCCTTTGGAAACCAGAGAAGAAAGGATCGCCGCGCTTGATACGGTAGAATAACCATAAGCATCCGGCAGCCACGCATGGAACGGAAACAATGCGCTTTTTACCGCCAGACCAACTCCGATAAACAGGATCGACACCGTCAAAGGAAGATGATATTCTCCCGTCTCCATCAGGATGGATACCTGTTCCTTGATATTGCTCATCAGAAGATGCCCTGTAATATCATATAAAATGCACAACCCAAACAGCAAAAGCCCGGAACCGATCAGGCTCATCAGCATATATCGTGTAGCCGCTTCCAAGGTATGCCCATTCTCCCGGATCATGATCAGACCGCAGGCCGCGATCGTATTGATCTCCACAAATACATACGCCGTAAACAGGTCATTGGTATAGATCAATGCCAGCAAAGAGCTCAGCAGCAGATTTAGCAGTACATAATAGAGATTTTCTTTAAAGTCGCTGATTTCCGTCTTCAGATGTTTTTTTCCGCCCCAGATCGACAGAAGCATGACAATACAGAAAAACAATGCCATAAACGCTTCCAAATTGCCAAAGCGTATCTCATTGCCCCATGGCGCAGAAAAACGCCCCATCTTATAGACATAAAAAGTATCTGTCGTAAAGGTCAGATACAGCGTCCCTGCGGAGAGCAGAGTTATGAGCATCAACAGAACCGTATTGAGCCTTCTTGCCAGCTTACCGCTGAGTCCTGAAGAAACAATGGCTGCCCCCATGGAAAGAACCAAAGAAAAACAAGGAAAATTACGAAGCATTTCCATTTAATTTTCCTCCTTCTTCAGTATGGTCGAAATCTCGTCCATATTCAACGTATGATATCTCTGATACAGACGGATCGTCAGAGAAAGCATCAACGCAGTCACCGATACGGATACCACGATACCGGTCAGCACCAGACCGCTGGGAATCGGGTTGATATACAGAGAAGCATCCTGCCCCCCATCCACAATGATCGGCGCGATCCTTCCCTGGATATATCCTTTCTCCGCCAAGAAAAGATAGGTTCCGGTGTCCATGAAATTCAGTCCGATGATTTTTTTGATTAGATTTTTTTGCAGCAAAAGATTAGCGAATCCTATTACAAACAAAATCACCGCTACCGTTTCCCCAAAATTTCCTATGATGCCATTCCACATAACTGCTCATTCCACCTTTTNNCTCTGCTGACATAGATCATGGCACAGAGTATCCGCAGACGGCAGGCTCAGAGCCCACCGCGCCTAAACAGCGCATAAAATGCATACATGGTACACGCCACTTCTGTACCGACAAAGATATTCAGCCACAGGATGATCCCCGCCGAAAAGATCATCCCCGGCGTGCCCAGAGAAATATGGTTCTCCAGGTCATTGGCGCCCATATAGAGATAATAGGAGATCACAATACAATAAGTAACCAAAGCAGTCACCTTTACGATCGTATAGGTCTTTTCATTAAAAAATTTCTGCATTTTGTCAAATCCATACGCGCTGACATACAAAATCATCCCTGCGCCGATGATCGCCCCACCGGAAAAGCCGCCGCCGGGAGAAAGATGTCCGTTGAGGATCACATAGATGCCGAAGATAAAAATCAGCGGAACAAGGATAAAGGCAACCTTTTGCAGGATCACATCATTTTTCGGCTCATACAGACGGTCATTCAGACTTATGTCCGAGCGGATCTCCTCCTCCTTTTTCATCAGCAGAACCATGACACAGGTCGTCGCTATGAAAAGCACACAGGTCTCCCCGAAGGTATCAAACGCACGATAATTTAAGATCATGCCGGTGACCACATTGACTGCGCCGGTATCCTGTATGCCGTTTTCTATATATACCTGCGCCACTTCATTATTGACCGGCCGGTCCACGGTTCCTATCCGGGGCAGTGCAGCCACCAGATACAGCATCAGTACAATCAGTAACAGCGTAAATATTACCGAAGCAATCCGGTAGATCAGCGTAAATGATTTCAGCGCACTATTCCGCTCATGGTCATAAATACGCTCCCGAAGGCGGTATTCCTCCGCCATGATCTCCTCTAACGTATGACTATCTACATGCGGCGTACCCGGCTGCATCTCTACTTCGTCAATATAAGGGTCTTTCGTTCCTTTGAACCAGCGAAAGAAACGAAAAGCGCCTGTTTTACGATATTCTTCCTCTTTTTTGATCTTACTCATGTCATTCCTCCATGGTTTTCAAGTATATCGCAAACGTCAGATGTCCTTTTCATCCTTTTCTCCCGACTGCGCCTTTCTGATCGCCTCAATCTTCTTCAGCGTAATAAAGAACAGGATACTGGTCACTCCAGCTCCNNGTGATCGCCAGATCGGGAGATTCCAAAAGCACCCATATGATCGACATGATGAGGCTGTAGGACATAAAGACCAGCACGGCATTTAAAAGACTCTTTGTAAAGCTGACCGCCAGCGCACAGATCACTAGGAACGCCAGCAGGATATACATAAAATATTCCATCGTATGGTTACCTCTTTATTGTATTTTTTAATCCGGTTTACATAACTCTTTGTTTGCATATCTTTCTTCTTTCTCATATTGGTCTTTACCGGCATGTGTCTCCACCTCAAGCCTTGCGATCAGGTGTGAAGCAACCGGCGAGGAAAACCATAAGAAGACAAGCACAAGGGCAAGTTTCAGGGTAGTAAAGTTCCAGCCGGACAGGATCATCAAACCTATCAGAGACAGTCCGAGCCCCAGTGTGTCCCCGGTCGCTGCCGCATGCATACGGTTGAGTACATAGTCCATCTTAAATACCGCTATGATCTCCAACACAAACAGAGACATCCCTCCGAATAAGAATAAGATGCCCAGCACAAAACGAATCCACAACAATGTCTCCATTATCTTCTAGCCTCCAATTCCATCAATTCATCCTCATCTGTGGTAAAATCGGAAAGCCGCTCCGTATCTTCCTTATGGACCCCTAAGATAACCTTAGTTAATACGACTACTGCCAAAAAGCTCAGCATCGTATAGATCAGGCTGATATCCACAAGATAACCTTCTCCCATCATGATCGCCAGTGTCGCAATGATGACATTGACCATCGTCCCCATCATATTGACTGCTACCAGCCGGTCAGCCACCGTTGGTCCCATACATGCCCGAATCAGACACAAAAACAGCATGATCGCCAGTATGACCAAAACTACTACAAATAAGACATGATAGCTTTTTTCCAATGCCTCAATCCCGCTATACATCCTCTTCTCCCAGCCTTTCCGCTTTTTCTAACATCCGTACAAATACACACTCCTCTATTCCATCCGCAAAATCCTTATCCAGGGCATGCACCGTATATTCATCATCCTGCAGGGATACCGTAATGGTTCCCGGCGTCAGAGTAATAGAGTTCGCCAGAAGCACACGAAGAACCGGCGACTTCAGACGTGTCCTGAATGTCACCAGAACTGGTTCTCTTTCATACTTCTCGGAAAAGATCAGACGGATAGTAGCCGCATTGGCCTTTAGGATCTCGTGTAACAAAACAAACAGATAACTAATCATAAATACAAAATATTTTACGACACGCAGATCCTTTTTCCAGCTCCAATCCATGAATTTACAGATAAACGCATAAATCAAACCTGCTATAGGCAGACCGAGCAAAGCGATCTCCAACGTGAGCTGTCCGTTAAAAATGATCCATAACAGATAAAATACAAAATACATGGCAATTTCCCTCATCTAAAATTCTGAACAGGCGTATGCAAAACCGCCTGCAATATCGAATATAAACTGCCCGATTGCAGCATACATAACTTTGCCAGCCAATCTTATTAATATGCAGATAAAAACTTCTTAACAACTGAATATTTTACATCAACAAAACAAAAAAATAAAGTAGAAATAGGAAAAAACAGCCAATTTCTTATCAGAAATATGGCTGTTCCAAAAACTCCAAATATCTGTCAAATTAATACGTCGTACCACCATGCCCAAACATAAACAACAAACCTCTGTCGGCTCACCTCTGCCACCTCACCCCTATCAGCTCACCGTGATATCATAGATACCTGTGCGGCTTAAATACAAGCGCATCCCTTCCGCCTCCCGGCCGGTACGGATATCCTGCATATGACCGTCATTTTCTCCCGATGTTACAGAGATCCCGCCTTTCACTCCTACCAGTTCTATACTGCAGGGAACCGCCTCTGTCTGTTCGCTCTGCAGTATGATATGGTAATTGCCTTGTTTCCCATGGGATATCTCCAATTCCAAAACTTTCTCCGCGGATGTACTGTATATGCAGGTCTTGGCGGTGGCTCCTTCCTGCATGGCATATACCTTAAACACAACATCCTTTGCATAGTCATAGACCGGTCCATGGGAGCCGTCCCCTACGGCGATAATGCTTCCTTCTTTCACATATAGCGGAATCGTCATGTAATCCATGACTTCCCGATACCATTTGCCGCCTTCCCTGACCTCACCGGTAAGGAAAGACGTCCAAATCCCCTCCGGCAGATAATACTCCGCCATGCTCTGTGCGTTAAAAATCGGTGCAACCAGAAGAGAATCCCCCAAAAAATACTGCGTTGCCAGATATCCGCAGTTTTTATCCTCCGGATACTCCAATACCATACTCCGCATCATGGGGATGCCGGTAAGCGAAGTTTCCACGGCATTGCGGTACAGATACGGCATCAGGGAAGCTTTCAGCTTCGTGAATCTCCTGACGATATCTACCGCCTCCTCATCATACAGCCACGGAACGCGGTAAGAATGAGAGCCATGCAACCTTGAATGTGTGGATAACAGTCCAAATGCGCACCAACGCTTATATACATCCGCCGTGGAAGTACTCTCAAATCCGCCGATATCGTGGCTCCAGAAGCCAAAACCAGAGCTTGTCAGCGACAATCCGCCCCGCAAGCTCTGCTCCATCGACTCATAATCCGACCAGCAGTCACCGCCCCAATGCACCGGGAACTTCTGACATCCGGCGGTTGCCGATCTGGCAAATAATACTGCCTCCTTCTCTCCCTTTTTCTTTTTCACCGTCTCATAAACAGTCTTATTGTAGAGATACGTATAATAATTATGCATCTTCATGGGATCAGAGCCGTCATGATATACGACATCCGTCGGGATCCGCTCACCAAAATCCGTTTTAAAGCAATCTACACCCATATCCATCAGCGCCTCCAGCTTCGAGGCATACCATGCGCATGCCGCCGGATTCGTAAAATCAACAATCGCCATGCCGGGCTGCCACATATCCCACTGCCATACGTCTCCATTCGGGCGTTTCAGGAAATATCCCCCTTTCACGCCTTCCTCAAACATGACGGATTCCTGCCCGATATAACTGTTGATCCAGACACAGATCTTAACGCCCTTTTCCTTCAACCGCGCAAGCATCCCTTTCGGATCGGGAAATACTCCGGAATCCCATGTCATATCGCTCCAGTGAAATTCCTTCATCCAACAGCAGTCAAAATGAAATACCGCCAGCGGAATATCCCTCTCCAGCATACCATCTACAAATTCCGTCACCGTCTTTTCATCATAATCCGTCGTAAAAGATGTGGACAGCCAGAGTCCAAACGTCCACGGCGCGGGAAGGGAGGGCTTGCCTGTAATATCCGTATAACGCATCAGCGCTTCCTTCATCGTCGGTCCATTGATCAGCATGTAGTCAAGCTGTTCCCCTGCCACTGAAAACTGCACTGCCGATACAGCTTCTGATGCTGCTTCAAAAGAAACCTGCTCCGGATGATTGACAAAAACACCATAACCACGGCTGGACAGATAAAATGGAATATTCTTATAAGCCTGCTCCGTCGAAGTGCCGCCATCCTCATTCCAGATCTCTATCGTCTGACCGTTCCTGACAAACGGCGTAAAATGCTCTCCCATACCATAGATCAACTCCCCGACAGACAGCGTCAGCCGCTCCCGCATATAGGCATCCTCCGGTCCCTTGTCATAGGGAAGGCCTGTCCAGTCCGTCTTCATATAAGCAAGATCATTCCGCCCGCTTGCCGTGATTTTCTCATCGCCGCGGTAAAATGTAAATTGTCCGTTCTCTTTTTCTATTTCCATGCGAAGGCTGCCGCTATGGATGATCAGCAGTTCCGCCGTCTCTTCGACTTTCAAATGTCCGGCTTCCACAGGCGCGATCTCAAAAGAGGGTTCTCTTTTTTGAAGCCCCATATGATGATAGGTCCTGATCCGAAGCACCTCCGGATAAGGAGCTGAGATCCTGAGCGTCAGATTGACGCCGCCCAAGGTGTCTCCCTTGCCATAGATCTTGGCAGTCGGCGCACAGAGAATCACCTCATCCCCTGTGAGCCTTGTATCATATATCTGCACCGGAGAAAAACATCCCACATGCTCCCGCTGCAGCCAGCAACCGTTACTGAATTTCATCCCGCTTCCTCCCTCTCTCTCATCATATAATACAAAACAAAGCGTCAACAGCAAATTTCCATATGCGGACCTGCGCATAAAAAA
>DLOQ01000026.1:0-4005 GCA_002479655.1 Lachnospiraceae bacterium UBA7480 | reverse complement strand
TACCGATGTACTAATCCTGCACATTTAACATTGTATTCCTTATTGGTCATTTGGTCAAGTACAATTTCATCAAACAGCTCTTTATTCCATACTTTTCAGGTCTTCGACAGGTAAGCGGCGCTACTCCTGCTGCTCTGCCTGCTGCTCTGCCTGCTCCGCTTTCTCATNNTACCATTCCGCTGCCAATGCCGCATCCTGTTCTACACCCTCCCCATTCTCATACAGCACACCAATATTATTCATTGCTTCAGCATTTCCTAACTCTGCCGCTTTTTCAAACCATTCCATTNNACATAATCCTGTTCTACGCCCTGCCCCAAATCATACAACACGCCCATATTATTCATTGCAGCAACATTTCCTAACTCTGCCGCACTCCAATACCATTCTGCCGCCTGAGCATAATCTTGTGCTACGCCCTGCCCATGGTAATAAAAATTGCCAATTCTACGCATTGCATTGGTATTTCCTAACTCTGCCGCTCCCTCATACCATTCCATTGCCTGAGCATAATCCTGTTCTACGCCTTGCCCATTCTCATACAGCAAGCCCATCCTATACATTGCAGTAACATCTCCTAACTCTGCCGCTCCCTCATACCATTCTGCTGCCTGAACATAATCCTGTTCTACGCCCTCCCCATTCTCGTACAATATACCAAAATTTCTCATTGCACCTGCATTTCCTAATTCCGCCGCTGTCTCGTACCATTCCTTTGCCCGGTCATAGTCCTGTTCTACGCCTTGTCCATGGTAATACAAATTGCCAATATTATTCATTGCGTCAACATTTCCTAACTCTGCCGCTCTCTCATACCACTTTGCTGCCTGGGCATAATCCTGTTCTACGCCGCGCCCATTCTCATACAGCAAGCCCATATCTCTCATTGCGTCAATATTTCCTAACGCTGCCGCTTCCTCCCACCATTCTATTGCTCTGGCATAATCCTGTTTTATGCCGCGCCCCGTCGCGTACATCAAGCCAATATTCCTCATTGCGGTATCATCTCCCAACTCTGCCGCTTTTTCATACCATTCCACTGCCTGAGCATAATCCCATTCTACGCCCTCTCCATACTCATACAGCACGCCAACATTACTCATTGCAGCAGCATCTCCTAACTCTGCCGCTTTCTCCCACCATTCCTTTGCCTGAACATCATCCTGTTCTACGCCTTGCCCAAAGTAATACAAATTGCCAATTTTTCGCATTGCATCTTCAATATATAATTGCTCGTCACCTTCCAATACTTTATTCCAACATTCCAAAGCAGTATCATAATCTTCATTATCATACGCTATGACTCCGCTGCCCCAATATCCTTCCACACAGCCCGCTTCAATAACGGCATTAAATAATTCCTGTGCTTTTACCGTATCTTTTTCCAAACCCCGTCCGTTATAATACAGGATACCTAAAGCTATCTGTGAATAAGGATTATCCGGATCCGCTTCATAATACTCCCTTGCTTTCTCATAATCCCGTTTAGGATAATTATACCTGTCACATAATTCTCCTAAATAGAAATTAGCTTCCGTCTTACCATACTCCAATGCCTTTTCAAAATATGCATGCGCTTCCGCAAGATTGATTTCCTGCCCAAATAAGAAGGCACGACCGGCTTCATAAGACCTATCGGCAAGATATTTTATCAACTGCTCCGATCCCGTTTCTTGAATGCCTGCCTCCAACGCTCTCTCGACCGATTCATAATCTTCCAATCCTATGTATGCGTCCGCTAAACCAATATAAGCATCCTCCGCTTTCGGGTATGTCCCTATGGCAGACTGATAAAACGCAACAGCCTGTTGATAATCCAACTCAGAGAGACATCTGTCACCCTGACTGCACAGTTCGGATGCCTTGATCCTGTCATATCCTCCAAAGGCCATATACAGAAAGACTCCTATCAGCAATACTGCCGCAGCTGCCGCAATGATGATCAGCGGGCGCTTATTCACATTGCCGCCTTTCTTCGGTTCATCAAAACGGAATGCAGGCGCTTCAGACTGTACTGCAGGCTTATCATCATCTTTCCCTTCTTCCGTCGCCGCCTCGTTTTTCTGCGCCATAACAGTCTGCGCTCTTTCCTGAAGCGTCAGTTCCTGAGCCTCGCTTTCCGACACCGCAACCTGTTCCGGCTTGACAAGCTGCGTTTTATCAAAGACTTCTTTGCTGATGGAGTTTATGGTACGCTTTACTGCCTTAAGGTCATTAATGGTCTTTCTGTTCACTGAAGCATCTCTGAAGAAATTAATAAAGGCATCAGAAATATCATATCTGGACAATGCATCCTGTTCCAGCAGGGTAGAAATGCTCGTATATGCGGATTTCATTGCGCGCATCACATCGTTGGAGGTATTGTTGGTATTGATGGAGATATTTGCTCCCTGGTTAAGTATCTCATTCTTCACTCCACGTTCCATATCAAACTGGTCGGTCGTATTTCCCAACCGAAGCTCCTCTTCCAAAGAGATAAACACAATCGACTTCTTACTATTGATTGCAGTCAACAGTTCCAGAAAACACGCATAGCTTTCTATATACTGCTGGCTTACAAAAACCACGACCACATCTGCGCCGCGGATATTTCTAAGCATCGGCACTATCCACTTATCGTTCACCTTATCAAATGCCTTGTCCGCATATACGCACAGACCGTATGTCTGCTGCAGCGGTACAACAGCCTCCTTAAATACCTTCTCCCAGTTGTCGCTTGCGTAGCTGATGAACGCATAGTGCTGTCCCTGGGAACACTCTGTTATATTAAGATTTTTCTCAAGATATTCCGAACGTTCCTTTTTCTGTGATTCATTCAGTGCCATTTTATTACTTCTCCTTTTTTATGACCATACTTCCTGTTTTGAAAAAACCGTTTGGAAGCTACCCATAAAGCGCTGCTTTCAAACGGTCTGTATTTTCTGCAAGATACGACAAACATACCGATTAATGTATAGCATACTTCATAATACTTGTCAAGCAATCGTCGTCTGACCTAAAGCGGAAAAATACGGAAAATGTATCTTAGACGAACCATGGAACTACGCAAAGCTCATCACATATTCCGCCTGAAAGCTTTCCCCGCCGGCAAGCACATTCGTATATTCCCGTTCTTCCAGCGTCCCTTCAAAGTCCGTGCCATCACACCTTCCATACCACGGTTCGATGCAGACAAACGGCGCATTCTTTTTCTCCGGCGACCAGACCGCAAATAGCGGCGTATCAAACCGCACTGTCACATAATGCCTGCCCTCCGGATCCACCAGCGCAACTTCTCCTGTCTGATTTCCCTCTATCATATAAGTACATCTGTCAAAAAAGTCTGATGTTATGTCGGCCAATCCATCCTTCAGAGGAAGAATCAGATCCTCCTTCACTGCCAGTCCGGTATCTAAAGTATTGCCATGATGACGAATCTCCTCTACCCCGCCAAAAAAGATACGATATCCGCTTTTATCCGCTTCCCCATGGAGCGGACAGTTAAATGCAGGATGCGCACCGATGGAAAAATACATCTTCTCCTCCCCGGTATTCTTCACCCGCCACATTACCTTGACCTGATTGTCTTTCAGTTCATAGCCGATCCGCAGTTCAAACGGAAACGGATATTTTGCCAAGGTCTCATCCGAGGAGCGCAGTACAAACCAAAGCTCCGCATCAGATTCTTCTGTCAGCTGATACTCCATATCCCTTGCAAATCCATGCTGCCCCATCGGATAATGCTTTTCCCGATACACATATTCTTTGTTTTTCAGACTTCCGACAAATGGGAATAAAACAGGCGAAGTCCTGCCCCAGAACTGCTTATCCCCGCACCACATATATTCTTCTCCGGTTTCTTTGGATCTGACCGACTTGATCTCCGCTCCAAAGGAATCCACTTCCAGCCTTAATTTGTCATTTTCTTTCACATAGCGCATGATATCACCCTCTCTTTACTATATTTATTTAGCAGGTAATTGCGAAACTCTGACAAAAATTTTCCCTATTGTGCATCATTGACAA
>DLOQ01000013.1:14914-29065 GCA_002479655.1 Lachnospiraceae bacterium UBA7480 | reverse complement strand
AGCCTCTGTCTGGTCATGTGTTACATAGATGATGGTAGTGCCAAGTCTCTGGTGAAGCTTAGCGATCTCAATACGCATCTGTACACGAAGCTTTGCATCCAAGTTGGAAAGCGGCTCGTCCATAAGGAATACCTTAGGATTACGAACGATCGCACGACCCATGGCAACTCGCTGTCTCTGACCACCGGAAAGAGCCTTCGGCTTACGGTCAAGCAGGGAAACCAGATCCAGAATCTTAGCTGCTTCCTTAACCATCTTATCAATCTCGTCAGAAGGAACCTTTCTTAACTTCAGACCAAATGCCATATTATCATAAACTGACATATGAGGATACAACGCGTAGTTCTGGAATACCATCGCGATATCTCTATCTTTAGGCTCAACATCATTTACCAGTCTGTCACCAATCCTTAATTCACCGGAACTGATATCCTCCAGACCTGCAATCATACGAAGTGTTGTTGACTTACCACATCCGGAAGGTCCAACGAAGATAATGAACTCCTGATCTGCAATCTCAAGGTTGAAGTTCTTTACCGCTTCAAATCCGTTAGGATAAACCTTGCAAATGTTTTTCAATGATAAACTTGCCATTTTACTGCCTCCTATTATAATGTTATTTGAAATATGTACGTGTACTACACACCCAAGCATAAGTATAAATTTTTCTTAAAAGAAAATCTATTGTTTACTTACCAAAAAAATAAAGTTTTTCCTTGTGAGAAATACTAATTAATACCTAAACCTTTATCACCTTCCGTCAGGTTGCCAATAAAATTCGATTTTTTATGTATAAATTGACGGATTCTATTATTTAAAATACCAAATCATCGGAGTAAAACGGATCCCATCCTTACTTTCCTCCGGTTTTACGGCATGAAAACCGATCTTTTTATAAAATTCCACAGCATATGGAGCCGCATTGACCGTACAAAAAATCTTTCCCTTCTCCTCATAAAGATACGATGCCGCATAATTCATCAGCGATCTGCCGATTCCCTGTTTATGATATTTTTCGTCCACAAAGAGAAGGGAAATATGGTTCACTTCCCGAAGGGAGATAAGACCTATGATCTTCTCCCCGACAGCTTTTTCCGGCTCATCTTCAACCGCCACAAATAATTGATAATTGCCCATGATAAACATCCTATTCAGCGTCGTATCCGAAATAAAATCCAGAAAACTGTCAACTCCCTGCGGCGTATAATCGGAAGCTTCAAAATGCAAAAAAGTCCTCCATGCCAATGCCATGGCGGACTCCCATTCCTCTTGCTTTGCAGGTCTGATCTTCATATATGATCCTCTCTATCACCACTGCGACCTTACGACAACATCCCGTAAAGCCGATTTACAATCCCGAAGCCAATGATATCACTAACTTATTTTTATTATTATAATTCCATAATCACTAATTTACAAGTCCAACTCTGAAACGGTTTCTTAGATAAGATTACCATTGCCATCTTACAGGGCAGGCATTATAATAAATCCGTAGATTTCGGAAGGACACATGGTTTAATATGGAACAGATCATGATCGTTGAAGACGATAAAGAACTAAATCACGGATTGTGTATGGCGTTAAAAGCCGATCACCGGCAGATCGTATCCTGCCCGAATATTCATTCCGCCAAAGAGCAGCTTTTGATGGGATATCCCGCGCTTGTACTGCTGGATGTTACCCTGCCCGACGGAAGCGGGCTTGATCTGCTTGGGCAGATCAAAAAAGAACATCCCTTTGTCCCGGTCATTCTCCTGACTGCCAATGATACCGACACGGATATTGTAGAAGGACTTGAACGGGGCGCAGACGACTATATCACCAAACCATTTTCCTTATCCGTTCTCCGGGCAAGAGTCAATACCCAGCTTCGTAAACACAGTGTCCCCGCCGATGAAAATATATTCCGCACGGACCGCTTTTCCTTTGATTTTTCCCATATGCGCTTTACCGTAAATGGCGCTGACGTGGAACTAAGTAAAACAGAGCAGAAGCTTCTTCACCTGCTGATAGAAAACCGCGGAAATACGGTAAACAGAAATTATCTGATCGACCACATCTGGTCTGACCCTTCCGTATATATTGACGAAAGCGCCCTCTCAGTCACGGTAAAACGGCTGCGGGATAAACTGGGAGTCCATGATGATATCAAGACAGTCTATGGCATCGGCTACCGGTGGATCGTATAAGATATATGAAAGGAACGTAATTGATAGATATGAGTGATATCCTATGGCTGGCTGGCGCATTATCTCTGTCGGCTGCTGTCATTATCGTATGCTGTAACCATTACCGCACCAAAAAAACTCTGGACACTCTGGAAAAGATGCTGGACTCCGTTATGGATGGGTCATTTTCGGAAGAAATCTTTGACGAAAGACGACTGTCCAGGCTGGAAACCAGATTCGCCCATTATCTGTCTGCATCTTCGGTTTCCGCAAGAAAGACCGCTGCCGAAAAAGACAAAATCAAAACATTGATTGCAGATATTTCCCATCAGACCAAAACACCCATTGCCAATCTTCTCCTTTACAGCGAGCTGCTTTTGGAAGAAGAATTGCCGGACAGCGCGCGAAGCAGCGCAGAGGCGCTCCATGACCAGACAGAAAAGCTTCGTTTTCTGATCGACTCCTTAGTAAAGCTGTCCCGACTGGAAAACGGCATATTATCATTATCACCCGAAAATGCTGCAATACAGCCCATCCTTTTGACAATATGCAGCCAGTATCTTCCCAAGGCGGAAGCAAAGGGGCTGTCTCTGCATATGTCTGATACGGACGCTTACGCCGTCTTAGATGCCAAATGGACTGCCGAAGCCATCGGCAATATCGTGGATAACGCCATCAAATATACCGAGCAGGGCGGTATCACCATTTCCGTTACGGAATATGAAATCTTTGCGCGTATTGATATTGCGGATACCGGAATCGGCATCTCAGAAGAAGAACTCCCCAAAATCTTCACCCGCTTTTTCCGGTCGGAAAATGTAAAAACCTTTGACGGCGTAGGCATCGGGCTTTATCTTGCAAGGAAAATCATAAGTGAACAAAACGGCTATATCAAAGTCACCTCCCATCCCGGAGAGGGAAGCTGTTTTTCGGTATTTCTGCCTAAGGAATCTTACAAAACTGTCAGAATTAATTTCCCATCTGTTAGAATGTAGAAAGAATCTTATGAGATAATCAATATGAGAATAGGCAATTGCAAAACTCTATTCATACAGACTTTCGTTGTGCGCAATTACCTGAATGTAAAAAGAAAAAAGGAAGGATGATCAAATATGGAAATATTACAGGCAAAAGATCTGAAAAAGATCTACGGCTCCGGCGAAAATGCCGTTCATGCATTGGATGGAGTCAATTTTTCTGTTGATAAAGGAGAATTTGTCGCAGTAGTCGGAACATCGGGAAGCGGAAAATCCACTCTGCTTCATATGCTCGGCGGTCTGGACAGGCCTACCGACGGAAAAGTGATCGTCGATGGAAAGGATATTTTTTCTTTAAAAGATGAAGCGCTGACCATTTTCCGCCGCCGTAAGATCGGATTTGTTTTCCAGGCATATAATCTGGTGCCCGTGTTGAATGTCTATGAAAATATTGTTCTTCCCGTCCAACTGGACGGCGGTGAAGTCGAAAAATCATTTATGGATCAGATCGTACAGACACTCGGACTGGACGGACGACTGGATGCCCTTCCTAACCAGCTTTCCGGCGGTCAGCAGCAGCGTGTGGCAATCGCCCGCGCATTGATCGCTGCGCCCGCCATCATCCTTGCCGATGAGCCTACCGGCAATCTGGACAGCAAAACCAGTCAGGATGTTTTAAGCCTCCTGAAAGTTACCAGCCGCAAATTTACCCAGACGATCGTTATGATCACCCACAATGAGGAGATTGCACAAATGGCTGACCGGATCATCCGTATCGAAGACGGCCGCATTGTCAGCGGACATACTCAGCAGGAGGGTGAATTATGAAAGTAAAAAATCAACAATGCATACGCCATTTAAGCTATAGATCCCTGTGGGCATCACGAAAACGGAACCTGATCGCCATCATTGCGATCGCCCTTACAACACTGCTTTTTACGTCGCTGTTTACCATCGTCATGTCCATCAACTCCAGCTATCAGACCTATCAGTTCCGACAGGTGGGCGGCTATAACCATGGTACTTTTAAGTCCGTAAATGAAGAACAGCTTGCAGCCATTTCCGCCCATCCAAATGTTAAAGAAGCCGGCGTCCGCACATTGATCGGAATCTTAGCTGCGGATGCCTTTGCAAAGACACCCGCGGAGATCAGCTATATGGATGCTAATACTGCCAAATGGAGCTACGCTCTGCCCACCACCGGACATATGCCGGAAAAAGAAAATGAGATTGCCATGGACACAGAGGCGCTGAAGCTGTTAGGCATCACGCCGGAACTGGGAGCCGAAATACAGCTCTCCTATCCGCTGATGGACAAGGAGCAAATCGGTCCGGAAATCACCGGTACCTTTATTCTGTCAGGATATTGGGAGTATGACGATCTGATGCCGGTGCATTTTATCAATATTTCCGAGAGTTACTTGAACGAAATCAAAGCTGCAGCAATAGCGGAGGGCATGAAACCGCTGCGCACAGACTTAAATGTTATGATGAAGTCCGCAATCAATATACAAGGACAGATGGAGCAGGTAGATACGGATCTTGGTTATACATGGGACAGCTTTGTCGATGAAAACAGCGTCCGTATCGGCGTAAACTGGGGCTATACTTCTTCCCAGCTTGATAATACGATGGATCCGGAGACTGTTTTGGCTATCATTGCATTTATCATACTGGTAGTGTTTACCGGATATCTGATCATCTATAATATCTTCCAGATTTCCGTTACCGGGGATATCCGGTTTTATGGTCTTCTGAAAACGATTGGCGTGACACCTAAGCAGCTGCGGCGCATCATCCGGCAGCAGGCTTTATTTCTCTGCCTGATCGGGATTCCTATCGGTCTTCTGCTTGGCTACATCACAGGCGCAGTACTGACACCGGCAGTGATCAAAAGCCTGACGATCGGAGAGGCATCTTCCACCGTCAGCATTTCTCCGCTTATTTTCATCGGCTCAACACTGTTTTCCCTGCTTACAGTCCTGTTATCCTGCAACAAACCCGGACGGATCGCGGCAAAAGTATCACCGATCGAAGCGACAAAATATACGGAAAATATCCGGACAGATAAAAAGCAGCGTCACACCCGCGGAGCAAAAGTGTCCCATATGGCATTGGCCAATCTGGGACGCAGCAGGAGCAAAACCATCCTTGTCTTTGTATCGCTGGCTTTGTCCGTTATACTGCTGAATATCTTATATACATTCGTCGGCGGATTTGATATGGAGCTCTATCTTAGCAATCAGACCTGTGCTGACTTTATTGTCAGCAGTACCGATTATTTCCACTATAATCAATCTTTGGAATTTATTACGGAGGATGCCATAGAGCAGATCAAGGCAAATACCGATCAGTCCCTTGCCGGATGCGGTTATGTCTTATCCGATAATAAGAGCCCGTTATGCCGGGTATCAGAAGAAACCTATAGAGCTTTATATGCCAACTGGGTAACCGAAGAACAAATGGAGCAGTTATTATCCGCAGACATGAACGATGATGGTAAAGTGTCTGCCGGCGTGCAGCTTCTGGGGCTGGATCCTGCGCTGTTTGATAAGCTGACTGTTCTGGAAGGAGATCTTGACTCCCTGTTTTCGGAAAACAGCCACGCCATCGCTTTGTCTGTTTATACGGACGATTATGGCAACGTTATGAATCGGGAGATGTATCCGGAAATAGGAGATACGCTTAAGCTGACCTATGTTTCCGAGGGCTATTATATTGACAGCCGCACCGGTGAATACTGTACGGAAAATACCCCTGAAGAATATGTGGAATATTACATCAATAACAGCATTGATATAGACTATACCGTATGTGCGCTGGTGCACGTGCCATCTTCCATGAGCCATAGATATAAAACCCTCGGCTCCCTTGGCGCCATACTTCCGGCAGAAACGATCACACGGGACAGCGGGATGTCTGTAGTCCCCCTCTACTATCTGTTCGATACTCCGACGGAAGCGGCGGAGCAAAACGCGGAAGCTTATCTGTCCAAGCTGACGGCTGATGATCTCCCGGAACTGAATTATGAAAGCAAGGAAACTCTGCGCGCGGATTTTCAGCAGTTTCAAAATCTGTTTTTACTTTTGGGCGGTCTGCTCTGCGCCATCATAGGGATCGTAGGCATCCTGAATTTCTTTAATGCAATTATGACAAGCATCCTCTCCCGCCGCAGGGAATTTGCGGTATTACAGGCGGTAGGCATGACCAACAGCCAATTAAAATCCATGCTGATCTACGAGGGACTGCTTTATTCGCTGGGATCTGTATTGATCGCGCTGATCCTATCTGCCGTCGTGAATCCGTTCATCGGTAAAATGATGGAAAATATGTTCTGGTTCTTCCGTCCCCATTTTACCATACTTCCTGTTGTGATCGTGATTCCTGTCTTTATGCTGTTCGGGTGGCTGATTCCTACCATCCTGTATGGACAGGCGGCAAAACACAGCATAGTAGAACGGTTAAGGGAGGCGGAATAAATCCACAATCAGATCGGCTTTTCATCCACTCCCTCCAAAGCGCCTTCCTTGATCAGCTCCAAAAGGATATTCACGATCTGGGGATCTAATTGTGTTCCGGATACCCGCTTCATCTCATCAATAATGCTTTCCATCGGCAGACATTCCCGGTAAGGGCGGGTAGAATGCATGGCATCAAAGGTATCCGCGACCGCAATGATCCTTGCGACCTGCGGGATCTCTTTTTCCGGCTTTCCGCTCGGATATCCCTTCCCGTCCAGCCGCTCATGATGATACCCCGCGCCCAGCGCCAGATTCGGCAGACAGTCGATCTCCTTTAAAATATCGTAACCGTACTGCGCATGCTGTTTGATCGTTTCATACTCCTCTTTCGTAAGTTTTCCGGGCTTATTGAGGATATCTTCCGGAATAATGATCTTCCCGATGTCATGCAGCAGCGCGATATGATAAATGTTCTCCCGCATTTTTTCATTATATCCCATCTTCGCCGCAATCTTCCTTGCATACTCCGCCACCCTAAAGGAATGTCCCTTAGTATATTGGTCTTTAATGTCGATGCTTTTCGCAAAAGCGCGTATCATCTGGTTGATAAACAGCTCGCTTTCCTTTTCCTCCTTAATTGCCTGCTTTAATTCTTTATTCTGTTCTTCCAGCCTGTCAGAAAACGCATGGATTTTGTCCTTCATAAAGTGGATACAGTTTTCCGGTATATTGCTGCCGTTGTAGATCGCCTCTGCCATTTCCATACAGTTGCCGTAACCGCATGCCCCGCAGTTGATATTCCTCTGTTCCCAGCTTATTTTGTTCATGGAAAGGAATATCGCTTCCAGCTCCGTCTCGTCCGGTTCACGCAGGGAGATACTGTCTGATTTATCGGTATAACTCCGCATAAAATCCCGGATATCCAATTGAGCAAACTGCTCATTAAACTGCTTCAGGCGTTCCGCCGGTGCAAGCGATTTTGAAAACGGACTCTCTCCACTGTTCTTTTTACAATGTTCTCTGATCTTCTGCAGATTATAATAGTTATCCTCTGAATCATTTTTTTCGGTTTCGATACCCGTCCCGTACAGGCAGCCCCTGTCGCAATTCAGGATGTCTACCATAAACGGCAGTTTCTGCCCATTTGCCAATCTCTTCCTATAATCCTCCAGGAAATCATAGGCACGCTTTTCCCCCTCTACCTGCCGTATAAATGCCTCCTCGCCGCAAAACCAATAGACATTTTCCTTAAGTCCTCCGGGAGTGGGATAAATAGAACCCAGACCATACTCGATCTCGTCCGCCGCATCCGCACCCGCGATATGGCGCTTTCGCGCATATTCCATAAAATGCTTGAAGGTCAGATTATAGGATACATAACCATATGTATTGTCATCAGTGATCTCTATCTTTTTCGCCATACACGGACTGATAAACGCCAGCTTATCCGTAATATGCATATATTTTTTCGCATAAATCGCCGCACACAGTAAAGGACTGTGAATCGGTATCAGCTTCCGTATCAGGTCCGGCGCATAATGCTCAATATAATTGACCACCGCAGGACAGGGCTGGGAAATCCCGCCCTGCATGTCATGCCCGGAAATATAATTGATATATCCCCATGTGGTAATGTCAGCGCCAAAACTGACACTGATGATCCGGTTGACTCCCAAAGCTTTCAGCCCGCCCAATATGGAGGCATATTCCTCCGGATAATTCGCCTGAAATGCCGGAGCGAGCAGCACGGATATTTTCTCTCCCTGCTCTAAATCGCGGAAAAACTGTTCCGTATCATCATAATATTCTCTTGCATTATGTTCACACACATCAAAACAGGCGCCACATGCAATACAATTTTCACTATGTACCTCGATCCGCTGTCCGCCCTCTGATTGGACGGAATAATTGGCAGTCAGAACAGGACAGACCGAAATGCAGCGATTACATCCCTGGCACTTTTCATTTGTATAGACCAGCTGACTCATTATTTCTTTCCTCTCCCCTCATCCTTTGGCACATATTGCCCAATACAAATGGCGCAGACAAAATACATATCAGCCCTTAAAATCTTATAATTTGCGTATAAATATTGTATTCTACTTGACAAATACTGTCAACATTTACATAATTTACAGATTAAACAAAAAATATCTGTACGACATCCTGTCAACCCTTGATTTTGTTTTATTTCAAAAAATCAACAATGGTATTTTTAATGCAAGGGGAACTTTGTTCCCCTTGACATTGACTTTGATGAAGTTATTTGACTTCAATGAAGTTATTTAACTTCATTGATTAACTCTTCTCCCTTTTCCAATGCCGTCGCATTTTCAAGCGTGACCTGTGCAATGGAATGCATCGCCTCCTTTGTAAAGAAGCCCATGTGCGAAGTCAGGATGACGTTGGGAAATGTGGTAAGCCTTGCAAGGTTTTCGTCCCGGATGATCTTATTGGAACAGTCCTCATAAAAGATCCCCTCTTCCTCTTCATAAACATCCAGACCCACGCCGGCGATCTTTTTTGATAACAGTCCGTCGATCAGCGCACCCGCATCGATCAGACCGCCTCTCGAAGTGTTGACAATATAAACGCCTTTCTTCATCAGACTAATGCTTTCCTCATCAATGATATGATACGTGTCCTTCATCAAGGGACAATGCAGCGAGATCACGTCCGCCTCCGCCAGCAGCTCCTTTAACGGCATATATTCCACCTTAAGATCCTTATTCGGATAGGGATCATACGCAATGATCCTCATGGAAAATCCTTCCAGTATCTTGATCATGCACTGCCCGATCTTACCGGTTCCGATGACTCCGGCTGTTTTTCCGTGGAAATCCACGCCAAGAAGTCCGTTGATATTCATATTAAATTCCCTTGTCCTGCCGTAAGCCTTGTGGATCATACGGTTACAGCTGAGCAGCAGTCCCATGGCAAACTCCGCGACCGCGTCCGGTGAATACGCCGGCACCCTTAATACCTTGATCCTTCCTGACGCCACTTTCATATCCACATGATTATATCCCGCGCTCCGCAGCAGGATCGCCTTGACACCCATATCTACCAGCATATTGACCGCCTCGGCATTCGCGTCATCATTGACAAATATGCAGACGGCATCATATCCCCGCGCCAATGACGCAGTATCAGCCATAAAGGGCAGCTCAATAAAATGTATCTCATGACCATAGGTTTCCGCCATCGGCTCAAACCAAATCCTGTCATATGGTTTTGTACTGTAAAATGCAATTTTCATAATAATAAACCCTGCCTTTTCCTTAGATTATGCATTTTTAGTTTAAGGAAAAAACAGAGTTTTATTCATTGATTTTTATGTTACGGATTTTCTTCCGGTCTAACGATACAAGAGGATAAGAATGGGCAGCGCTATAAACAGTATGGAACCTATCAAAGATGATACCAGCGCCTTCCAGCTTTTTCGGTAAAAATCCGTCGGGTCACTCGGATTAAGGTAAAGCTCACATATGTCGCCGGTATGCGGCACGTCATTATTTCCAAAAGGTTCCGCCGCGTAATATGTATTGCCCCGGTACTGATACTCAAAAACCGCGGAAAATTTGGTAGTCGTACTGTTATTTCTGCCGGAGCGTTCCTCTCTCCTTTTCACATAGACGCAGAGCCCCGACACCGGCTCTGTACAGATCTTTTTCATACAGATGTAACTGATACTTTCCAAAATCAACAGCCCCGCTCCGACTATGATAAAAAGACCGCATACCCAAACTTCTATTCCCTGGCTCTCCGGCTGTGGCAGCGATGGATTATTCTCTGCAAGCAGATGATACGCCGCTACCGATATAAAGATAATACCCAAAAGCAAGATCAAAGCATACGTCGGCGCTTTTCTAAAAGAATAATTTTTATCAATCACATACCCTATTCCAAAGACAAGAAACGGGATTCCAAAACAAATAAGCGCAAGCATGTACTCAGGTCTTATAAACACAAAAAAGAATGCTCCACCAAGACCTATGGCCATAACTGCAAAGCTAACCAGAGGATGCCTATGGCTCCTATACTCATAAGGCTCTATATGACCATAACGGGCCATGTTTCGGCTTTCCTGTTCCGCCTTTGCTGCGAGATCGTCTAACTTGTCTTTCCAACTCTCCGGAAGACGTGACATCAATCCCTCCGGAAGCTCGATATGCACCTGCGGGATACTATCGTAACCATTGCTATACTGCTGGTCATAACCATTGCCGCCATACTGCTGGTCGTAGCCATTGCTATATTGCTGGTTGCTGTCATAGCCGTTTTCGTTCATAAGAGTACTCCTTTATATATAATGTTATTCCTGTTATTAAGTGTTTCGCAATTACCTAATATAAATGTTATTGCAAAAAAGTCACCAACCTAACCCATAAATGCCATTAGCGCGCCGCATAAAACAAATATCAGGCAGAAGATCCAGATCGCCACCCTTGAATTGGCGCCCACGCGGTAAAATTCCTTCAGATTATTCGGATTGACAAACAGGATGCATCTGTCACCGACCGCCAGCAAATGAGGAGCTCCGAAATCTTCCGCAACACAACACGTATTTCCCCAAAACTGGAACTCATAAACCGGAGCATGTCTGATACGGGTGCGTCCGTCTTTGTACTCCCGCTTTTCTTTGTGATATACGCAGACCGCCTGCACCTGTTCCGTGCAGACCCTTTTCATATAATGGTATGTAATTTCACTCAATATCAGGATCAGCGCTCCGATCGCCGCAAATCCGCCGCCTCCCACAATAAGCAAAAGTTTTCCTTCCAGCTTCGGCAGAGAAGGATCATTCTTTGCAAGCAAAAGATATCCCGCAATCAAAACAATAACGAGCCCGATGAACAACACCAATGTACTCATGGCATTTCTTTGAAATGAGAAATTTTTGTCTGTCACGATCCCTATTCCAAAGACAAGAAGCATGATCCCAACACAAAGAACCGCAATGATGGGATCGATCTTTGCAAAAACAAGGGCTCCGCCGAAGCCTATGATCAAAGCCGCGATAGAGATTTTTGGATTCATATTTATTTTCAGGATATTAGGCTCCACTCTCTCATACGGATTGCCGGCTTTCTGCTCCACCTCCGCCATTGCGTCTTCTATCCTGTCCTTCATCCCCTCCGGCAGGTGTGACATCAGCCCATTTGAAAGATCCAACGGTATTTTCGGGGTATTATCATAGGTGTTATTATACTGCTGATCATAACCGTTGTTATACTGCTGATTGTTATCATATCCGTTCTCGTTCATAAATGTTCTCCCTTTATATATAAATTTTATTGTAAAATCTACCGATTTAGAAATAGTAACATACAAAACCGCCAGCCAAAATTAGTATGATACCTAAAATCCTGATTTTTAACCTTGATAAATCACCTATACGGTAAAATTCCCTCGGTTCATTTGGATTAACCAAAAGATCATATTTCTCTCCCATTGACAACAGGATCACACTTCTATAATTTTCAGCAACCCAATATGTATTACCTCTCATCCAATACTCAAAAATCGGCGCATTTATGGTTCGGTAACGTTTGTGGCTTCGTCTTTTGTAGACATAGACTCCCTGCACCTGCTCTGTACAGACCTGTTTCAAATAACTGAATGCAATGCCGTTTAAGATCAAACTCAACAGACCGATGCATGAAATTCCGGCACCTATCACCATACTCAAAAGCTTTCCTTCTATTTTCGGTAACGATGAAATATTTCTTGAAAATAAAATGTATCCCGTGATCAATATCAGAAAGAAACCAATGATTGGATATAACATATTCATCGCATGTTTTCGAAACAAAAATCTCTTGTCGGTCACATACCATATCCCCGAAACGACCCAGATAAGTCCGATGCACAAAAAGCCCACAACGTAATCTTTCTTTATCCGCATATAAAAAAGCAAACCTAAGCATATGACCGTCATTGCGATGGTAATGAGCGGATTCATTTTGGGTATCAGCTTATCAGGAATTACATGTTCATAAATACTTCCGTTCTGCTGCCCATTATATTGCCGGCTGTTGTTATATCCACTGTCGTTCATCGGCAGATCTCCCTTTTATGATTCTAAAACAGTTAATTGCGAAACTCTGACCAAATTTTCGATTGCGCATCATCGGCAATTCATCGCAGGCAACATCTTTAAGAAAACTATACCATAAAGGCAATGATATTGTATAGGAAGATATTACACTTTAACCACAATATTTTCAGAAAAATAGCCACGATATTTTCCAACAATAAAGACCTGTCAACCCATTCTATAATTTTTCTTCCGCATCTTCTACGGATCCATAACCATACAACAGCGCCGTCTGATTCATGATCTCATAAGCAAGGTTCTTCCCAGCCTGCTGTACGGATACGATAAATCTGCCGTACAGGATTAATGTTTCCTCAGAATAAGTCCCAAGCTCTCCCCGAAGATATGTCTCATAGGAAGTATTATATGGCGTGTCTTCACTTGTATGGATGCTCCTTGCGTTGCCCGCCATCTTCGGATATTTTTCGGCAAATGCCTCCATCCAGCCAACCTGTATCTTGATGATCTCCTCCTGAATGGCGATCCTGTCTTCACTTCTTTCAGGCAGATCTTTTTCCAGTTCGGCATACTTTTCCGGAGCCGTCGACGCCATCATGCGGGCGTATTTCTCCGTGATCAGATTCCAGCCCTTTTCTTCGGCATCCAAAAGATCCTGATAAAAACTTGCCAGAAGCTCCTCCGTCCACGTCAGATACTGGCTCTTACGCATAATGGAAAACGTATTCCAGTTATTCTGGCAGTCGGCGCGGCCGCCTTCATTTTCCACTTTATCAAACTGCTTCCACTCCAAAGCTACGATCTTGTCTACATATTCTTCCCTTGTCATAGCTGATGCTTTCCTTTCCAATACATCTTTGATATAATTTTCCAGAAACGGCGGCTGTCCGTCTATGGAAGCCCTTCTTTGCGCCACTCCCTGACGATCCATTTCATCCACAAGCTCCTCCGCGATCTGATCAAATGCAGCAATGATCTGATCTTCGCGATTCACCTTCGCTGCGTCATATACGGCATCCTCCCATGCCCCTGCCTGAAGCTCCAGACTGCTGATCCGGTCAAGCAGCGTTATGATCTTCTGCGTCGCGGCAGATCTCTTTCCCTGTATTTCCAATCCTTTGCGCATCCACTTATAATAAGGCGCATAGACTTTTTCCAGCAGATAGCAAAGCTCCATCGCAGCTTTCATCCCTTCCGCCACGCAGATCTTTGCAGTCACATAATCTTTTCTTGCCATCATCCGCGCGTAATTGCTCTGGGCATACTGCGAAAATTCATGCAGCTTCTCCGCGATCCGCTGTCTTCTGATCTCATCAGAATAATATGCCCCGATCTGCTCCCGGACAGCGCTAAACATTCCGAGATCATCACGAAAAACCTCGCCATTAGCGGCTGTGGCAAGGCGCTCCTCCGAAAGCCGTTGCCATACGTCATTGCGCAGCGGTTGTCCCTGTCTGCGCCCATCCGCTTTCTGACCTTTCTTATGG
>DLOQ01000013.1:10909-14906 GCA_002479655.1 Lachnospiraceae bacterium UBA7480 | reverse complement strand
CATATGGCGCTTGTTTTCAGCAATTCTTCATAAAAGGCGCGGATCTCAAATACGCCTCTGCGTTTCTTCAAAAACATTTCTACGGCATCTTCCGCATATCCCCTGTTGTCCATGAACCGCTGATAATGCTCGTTGATCAGTCGGTCATACTCTTTCTGCAATGCTTCCCCGATCTGCTGATAATCCTCCATAAGCAGCCACATGCAAAAGCCGATCCCGTAATCGTGATCCTTGGAGATCTCATCATCAAATCCAAAGCAGTCGGAACCCTCGCCCACCATTCCTACGGCGATCAGATGCTCATATTCCGGAAATTTTTCGTGGATCATCGGCGCGCCGTACTTCTCATAAAACATGCGGCAGCGGGCGAGATTGCCCTCCCCTGCTTCCGGTTCCCGATCCTCTTTTGATACCTGACGATCTGCTGCAGAAACCGACTGCACAGCTCCCGAATGTTCTGTGTTCGGATGTTCTTCCTCCGAACGCTCAGTTCCCTGTTCACCTACCCCCTGTCGGTTTAATGTCTCTGTAGCCAGTCTGACCGCCAGNNCGCAGCCGCATGGTTCTCCGCGACTCTGTCATATGCCTCTGTGCGGCCTACATGCTTTTCCAGTTCCTTCATTGCCTTGGCATAATACTCCGCCGCCTCACCATACCGCCGATCCAGATAAAGCGCGTCTCCCATGGCTGAGAGGACACCGCTGTAATGCATATCCTGCCCGCCGTCCCTTTCATGGATCTCAAGCGCCTTTTTCAAGTGATCGACTGCTTGAGCGTATATTTTTTCTGCCTGCTTTGACACATCCTCATGTCCCGGAATCTCCTGACATTCCCGCCGCTTCTCCTGATATAAATGCAGCAGCGTCACCGCAAGATTGCAATGTGTGGTGGCGATCGGCATCATGGCATCCGGATAACCGGACACCACCTCTAAGGCTTTCTCCAACATGATCCTCGCATTGTCAAAATCCTGCATCTCCTGATACAGAAGGCTCCAGTTGTTATACAGGCTCGCATAGTTAAATTCCCCCGCCGGAAGTTTCTCCAGGTAGATCTCCTGAGTCTGCTGATATAATGCAAGCGAATCCTCCCATTTCCCAAAGGCGCGGTATGCATTGGCAACATTAAGAAGGCTGGTGGCATACTCCACGCTGCCCTCCAGCCCCATCTCCCGCATCAGCGCAAGATCCTGTCTGCAATACTTCAATCCTTTTTCATTCCGGCTCGTATCCCGGCAAAATCCGATGATCTCATTTAAAAGCGTTACCGCGGAGTAATAATCCGGTTCTGCATAAGCTTTATCGATCTGCTCCACAAGGAACGTCTCGATCTCGTCAAGCTCTTTCACGCCAAACATACTATCATATTCCGTTAAAACCTGAGCAATATCCATACCGGTAACCATGCCTTTCTCAACATATCTCCGCTCCTGCCGGCATCTCCTTCTCCGGCGTCATCAGTGCAAGATTGCCATCCTGATCCTCTGCGCATAAGAGCATGCCTTCCGAAAGCACGCCTGCAAGCTTTGCCGGTTTTAAGTTGAGAAGCACCATAACTTTCTTGCCGACCATTTCTTCCGCGCTGTAATACTGCTTGATGCCGGATACGATCTGCTTCACCTGACTGCCGACCTTGACCTGAGAGCAGAGCAGCTTTTTAGATTTCGGCACTTCCTCACACTTAATGACCTCGCCAACTACAAACTGCATCCTGTCAAAATCCTCATAAGAAATCTCATCTTTTAATTCCACCGTGATCTCCTGTCCTGCGGATGCGCCGTCCGCAGCATCACCGGCTGCCCCGTTTCCAGAGGCAGCATCTTCTACCACCTTACGCTCCGCAAACATGGCATCCACTTTCTCCACTACCTCTTTTGCATCCAGACGGGCAAATAAGATCTCCGGCTTCTCCACTACCTTCGTACCGCTTGCATAATGCCCGAAGCTTCCCAGCTCGTCAAACGCCGCCAGAGAAGTATTGAACTGTTCTGCGATCTTCTTTGCTGTTGCAGGCATAAACGGCTCCAGCAGGGACGCCCCTGTCAGGATACCCTCAGCCAAATTATACAATACGGTTGCCAGACGGTCTTTTTTACTGTCGTCTTTCGCAAGCACCCATGGCTCCGTCTCGTCAATATATTTATTACAACGCTTAAATACGGCAAAAATCTCCGTCAGGGCGTCAGCAACGCGGAGAGAGTCCATTTTTTCCTCTACCTTCCGGTATGCTTCCGACACCACTGCCTTTATGTCCGCGTCCATAACATCTTCTGCGCCTTTGTTTTCCACAATGCCGCCAAAATACTTATTACTCATGGAAATGGTTCTGTTCACCAGATTACCGAGAGTATTGGCAAGGTCTGAATTGATCCTTTCTATCATAAGCTCCCATGAGATCGTACCATCATTCTCAAAAGGCATCTCATGAAGAACAAAGTAGCGCACAGCGTCTACGCCAAAGAAAGATACCAGATCATCTGCATAGATCACATTTCCTTTGGACTTACTCATCTTGCCGTCTCCCTGCAGCAGCCACGGATGACCAAAAACCTGCTTCGGCAGCTCCTCGCCCATCGCCATCAGGAAGATAGGCCAGTAAATCGTATGGAAACGGATGATATCCTTACCGATCAGATGCAGGTCAGCAGGCCACAGCTTCTTATATTGCTCACTGCTGCCGCCATCCGCATCATATCCGATACCGGTGATATAGTTCGTTAATGCGTCCAGCCACACATAGACCACATGCTTATCATCAAAATCTACCGGTATGCCCCACTTAAACGACGTGCGGGACACGCAGAGATCCTGTAAGCCCGGCAACAGGAAATTGTTCATCATCTCGTTCTTTCTGGATACCGGCTGGATAAATTCCGGATGGGTGTTAATATGCTCAATCAGGCGGTCTGCGTATTTACTCATCTTGAAGAAATATGCTTCCTCTTTGGCAGGGATCACTTCCCGTCCGCAGTCGGGACATTTGCCGTCAACCAGCTGGGACTCANNCCGTCAACCAGCTGTGACTCCGTCCAGAAGGATTCACAGGGCGTACAATATAATCCCTCATAAGCGCCTTTGTAAATATCGCCCTGATCATAAAATTTCTTAAAGATCTTCTGAACCTGTTTTTCATGGTAATCATCTGTCGTGCGGATAAAATGATCGTAAGAGGTATCCATCAGATTCCAAAGCTCCTTGATCGTCCCTGATACCCGATCAACAAATTCCTTGGGCGTAACACCCGCCGCAGCTGCTTTCTCCTCGATCTTCTGACCATGCTCGTCCGTTCCTGTCTGAAACCATACGTCATAGCCGTCCTTTCTCTTATACCTTGCTATCGCGTCCGCAAGCACGATCTCATAGCTGTTGCCGATATGCGGCTTGCCCGAAGTATAGGCAATCGCTGTTGTAATATAATACTTTCCTTTGTTTGACATGATTTTGTTTCTTCCTTTCTTGTTAGCTTCTAAAAAAGGTCCGTCTTCCTGCTACAGAAGACGAACCTTATGTCCGTGTTACCACTTCTATTCATGATTTTCTCACGAAAACCACCTTATCAGGTTCCCCTTCCTCTTACATCGGGAAACCCAGCCGCTATAATGGGCGAATCCCATCGCAGTCTGACTGTTACCAGCTCGGTGCGCCGCTCAGGAGCCATGTTCAATATCCCTTTCCTCTGCCGGTCTCAGCAAAAGCACATTCTTGATGCTTTCCGACATTCTCTGTAAAGTTTACAGGATATCTACTCTTTCCTTCATCGCATTTTGTTATCTTGTTTTATTTCCTTCTATCCCTGCTCTTACCTTTTTTGTATTACCCCCTGCATTATTCTTCTATCTTTTCCTTTTTCTTAAAGATATATACAGCGCCTGCAATAAAGATCATCGACATACCTCCGCTCAGTACAGTCCACGGCAGCTTCCTCTCACCGGTCTGTGCGGAAGTCATGGAGGTCATCGAATTCGGACTATCGTCCTCAATTATGTCAGTGGCTGTCT
>DLOQ01000013.1:10603-10901 GCA_002479655.1 Lachnospiraceae bacterium UBA7480 | reverse complement strand
GGAACAGTACTTTGCCATCTGACGTGATTGCCACCGTGAATCCCTTACCCGGCTCACTGTGAGAAAGAGCATTGTCTGCCGGATCCGTATCTTCCACTACATAATAAATGTCAAATCCTTCTGACGGCTTTGGCGCCTCCACTGTAACGATTGCAACATTTCTCGACGGATCCCATGTAATCTTTGTCACATTTTCCGTCACATCATTGCCGTCCTTATCGACAATCTTGATCGTCGTATTCGTGATCAGTTCCTCGATCCTTTCCGGTGTAGAAGAAGAATCAATATGCTCATACTC
>DLOQ01000013.1:363-10582 GCA_002479655.1 Lachnospiraceae bacterium UBA7480 | reverse complement strand
CGGTGTGCTCGGTGTCGACGGTGTACTTGGTGTCGACGTACTCGGTGTTGACGGCTTACTTGATGTTGATGTACTTGGTGTCGACGGTGTGCTCGGTGTACTCGGCGTTGACGGCGTACTTGGTGTTGTCGGTGTGCTCGGTGTCGACGGATTTTCTGATGTTCCTGAATCATCCGGATTTTGGTCTTCTGGATTATCCGGATTTTGGTCTTCCTGATCATCCGGCTCAGGTTCTTCCTCTTTCGGATCCTCCGGTTTTGTTTCTTCCGGATCCCTTGTTGCATCAAGCGCACACACATCCATCCTGTGAGATTCATTGCCAGTATGAATAATTGTATCTGCAGCAACAGTTCCATTTACTGCACCAACCGTTATCTCAGCACACGGTGCCAGAATTGTTCCACATACTATACCTCCAAAAGTAACCTTGCCATGATACAGTTTATCAGCGGAACCAGAATCATAAATATTATAAATGATTCTATATGCACCGTATTCGGTGGTATTATACTCCCTATTCCCAAACTCTGCACCATCCTTGATATTTGAATCAATGGTAGTTACCTTTGTTCCAGAACCATTCAATGTAAGGGTAGGCACCGTCGTCCACTCCGTCAAATACTTCTCACAATCTTTCATATCTATATTGATAATCAGAATACCGGTATTTTTTGTATTACCATTCAAATTTCTTATTGTAATATCATTACTACCACACGCAGTCCATTCTTCATAAGTAAAGTTCAAGAAAACATTCGTATCGCCTGTATTCAAATTTTCTACATCAATCCAACGGCTTCCATCATTCTTATTTTCAATGTTGTATTCAATACCGTCAGTATTAGCTTTCTCAGCCCACTCCTTACTCCGATCTTTTAATATCTGAAATTCACTATCGAAGTCAATTAGCGTTCTATCCCCATCCTGATAAACATGATTGGTTTTATCTAATAATTTTTCTCCGTCTTTTGTTGTCATAATCGGCCATCTTTTATCACCACCAGATGGTTCTTGATAGTTAATCCCATTTCCAACTACCAGAATATCCAGAGTAGAAGAAGCGTTGATGGTCTTCAACTCAGTCTGTATATAATTAACTTCATGATACCAGTCAAGAGGATTGAATTTCCCTGTGACACCACCCATGTCTCCTATGGTGTTATTCTCATCTCGTGTACCAGTTTCACCTAAAGCTCCGATCTGACAGAATACATTGCCATGAGTATGAACACTGGTAGTAACAGACCGACCAAACAAATGCACATGCGTAGCCGCACCCAGTATATCGCCACTGTCATAGACATACCTATGTTGTCCATCATCATAATATGGCGTTTTGATATCAGAACTGTTCTCAGCTGCATTTACGGTATAAATGCCCATATCCGACAGATTGATACTCCCCCACACCAAAATCACTGCCAGTGCCGCGGCTGCGATTCGTCGTAGTTTTCTGCTTATCTTCATAATAGAATCCCCCTTTCGGTAATATACTATTACCTTGATTTTTATTATTTATTTCTTAGTTAGGCACCGCTTAACTTTCGTCTGTTTTCTGCGCCAGTTCCCCAATATTCTCCGCTGTGATCTGACGCGCGCCCACAATCATCCTTCTGTTCCTTGCAGGAAGACAGGTGGACCAGAAGATCATATGATCTGTCTCCGTCGGAGCATGATCTGAGCAGAAGTTTCCGCCCAGTCCAAGAGCTTCGATCCTGTCATAAATGAGCTTCCCTTCTCCTCCTGCAAATCCGTGAAACTCATAAAGATTCTCCTCTACCTGTGTATAGCAGCTGACCAGAAGGTGCTCATTGTTGTACTTTGCCGCAAGCACGACTTCATAGATCCGTACCTCATCCGGCAGATATAAAAAGTAGAAACGATGTCCGTCCAGATATTCCGGATCAAGAAAGTTCTCCAAATCGCTGAACATTCCGCCGGTAAATAAATGGTGTCCGTAGATAACTACTGCCGGATCCGTAAAATCAGGACGGTTCATATTCTCTATGTACAGGCATCCGGGATAGCCTGTGCTGCCATTCAGATTATGATCTAAGTAATAACCGTTTTTTTCATGCTGTAATACCGGATAATCAATCACGGAATCGGGCAGATAAAGGTATGCCACGATATCCTCATTGATCTGTCTCAAAGCGGTAAAATCCGGAACCTCTGACAAACAGTCCCCGTACAGCTCCTGATGTCCATCGATCGCAAGGAACTCTGCGATCACGTCGATCTCTTCCTGTGGTTTTTCATCCTGTCCCTCTGTCTGTTCCTCTGTCTGTCCCACCTGCGGCTGGCTGACTGTCGTCTCCTGCAACAACGGAACCCGATAATCCTGCGCCATCTGCTGAAATATCGCCTGCTGCTGCCTGTAATCACACACCCGCCGCGTACAGTAGCCTGCAAAATACGATATTGTCATCGCCATCAAAAACAATAATATCTGTATAAAACGATGTTCTTTGATAAACTGTATTATCTTTGACAAACCAGCAACCACGCCTTTTTTATATCATATTGCTTCTTAACCGTACGACCAAATTTCCAATATCTCTATGTATATTTGTAAATTACACCATGTCCGGCTTTGTCGGACAATGTTCCAATCCACCTAATTATTAAGATTTTAACATCATGCAGTCCTGCTGTCAATTAGTTCAACATGCCAAAAAATCCATCCTGTTTCTATATAATATTCCTAATATTTGGAGGTGATGACACGTCCTTTATGTTCATATTTCACTATTTCATAATCCAGATCGTCCGGATGATCCCGATAATAGATTTTTCAGCCTGACGCGTTTTGGATCCTTGTCAACGCGTTTATGATATCCGATGTCGGCTTTCCTTTGATCAACATTTTAACATTCCTGCTCTGACGATTCCAAGATCACCGACTGCGCAGCTTTGAGATAATCCGTATATTCCGCTTCCTCCGTCTGAACCGATTGTTTGGTGCGCTTGCTCATAAACCAGACCGTCCAGACGAGCCCCGGCAGAAAAGCCAGACCCATCAGTTCCGGCAGATTGAGCAGTATCCTTGACACAAATGTTTCACCGGATGAAAGGCAGATGAACATTCCGATCACAATGAAGATACTCCCGATAATGGATTTTTTCAATTTGGCGCGTTTGGGATCAGTCTTGGCGCGTTGATTATATTCGATGTCGGACTTCCATTCCACATCCTCTGACGCAACGCCAAAGGCATCTTTTGCTTTTTCTATAATGAGCCATCCGAGCAATAGGAAACCGCCGATATAGATCAATAATACCTCTACGCTTGCAACATTTGTCCAACGCAGCAATAGAACATTCAGCAGGAAAAGGATTCCGAAATATTGCGCAAATGCCGACAGGAACAAAAGAATAAAATCCCCCGCTGTTCTTTCTTCCCCAACAAGCACCTGCCCGTCCGCCTTGCCGGTCTGCCCGTTGACATATACGCTGTAACGCCTTTTTTTATAGAAATAGGAGCACACCCATACAGGCACCAGCGCATAGCAGGCTTCCCTCAATTCCACGGTGCCCCGCGAAAGCACTTTTCTCTCTATCTCAGAAACGCCCGCGCCGCTGCCGAGGATATACTGATCGCACTGCTTTTCTCCAAACTCCCTGACGCGCTTGATCGTGGCAGGGATCACATCCCTGACCTCCACAGAATACTGTTCCGCGGGGAATCCGGACAGATACGCCGGTTCAAAATCTTCCAGAAAATCATAATCGTACGGCTCTATCCCCTGAAATTTTGCAGAAGAAAAATGATAAGACGCATTATTCGGTACTCTGTCAAACTTAGACTCCACAAGCTTTCTGATCAGATAATTTTTCGTTTCCTTCCGCTTGTCACTGAGCCGGCTGATGGCGTCATTGCTTTTCATCATATACGAAAGCTCAGATGCCTTGCCAAACGGATTATACTCATCAACAAGCTCAGTACGCTTTACCATGGCGCTGACATCCGATCTCACATTGGCATTAATCAGCCAAACCGGCAGATACATCGGCCGGAAATCCGGCTTCATCTTCTGCATCTGAAACTCCGGCATCGTGTCGTGTTCCATCCACCACTGCTTAAAAAACGCTTCCGCCTGATCCTTGGAAACGGTAAACGGTATGATTTTCTCCGGCGACACTTTTCCTTCTCCGCTGCCAAACACAGCCATCACCGTACCGCAATAGCTACAGGTACAGGTCGCCTGCTCCGTCTCGGTCAGCATCTCCGCGCCGCAGGTCGGACAGAGGTAGCTGCTTGTTTCGTCACCGCATTTTTTTCCGCCATCCAGAGTCATCTCCCCTGCGTCATAATCATCTACTGCGATCTCCGTACCACAGACATCACATTCCAGTTTCTGCTTTTCCACATTAAATGTCATATTGCTGTCGCAGCCCGGGCACTTAAAGATACAGATCATATTTTCTTCCTCTTTTCTTTACGCAATATTTTAATATACATGCTCTGACGATGCCAGAACATCCGTAATGGACATATTAAGATAATCATTGTACTCCGCCGGCTTCTGCTCTTTTTCTTTTTTGACATGAATCCCCATAAAAATCGCAGTCCATACCACCGACAAAACTAATGTAAACAGCGCGGCTTCCGGCATGGATGGTGATGAAACAAATGGCAGTCTTATAGAGCGGCTGTATGCCACGGCGATCGGCAGAAGCAATGTTCCGATGATCGTCCTTCGGATCATAATATTTTTTGGTTTAACATAATCCTTTTTGACATACTCTATATCCGCATACATATTTACGGTTTCTTTCTTTCCATTGCGTTTCCCTGCGCGTTTCCCTGCCAGCATATTTGAAAAATTACCCGTCAGGGATCCTACAAAAAATGAAATAAATATGAACCACATCACGGCAATATCCTCCAATTTCCATCCATTCAACGAAAGCAGAAAAAGAATCAGCGAAAAATATTCAAGAAACGTAGCAAGGAATATGACAACTGCATACGACTTCAATCGTTCCTCAGAGGATACGACTTCACCGTCCGTCTTTCCCGTCTGCCCATTGACATAAACCATATGCTTCTTTCCCTGAAACGTATAAGAACAGATCCACACCGGGACCATCGCATATGTGATCTGCTTTAACTCTACCGACTGGAGGCAGCCTGCCTCCTCTATAATTTCAGATGTCCCCGTATGACTGCCCAGAATATAAGTTTTACACTGTTCTACCCCAAATCCTTTGATGCGGTTCAACGCACGCGGAACTATTTCATTGGCTTCTATGGAATAATGCTCCGCCGGAAGTCCCGAAATATAGCCGGGCGCAAAATCCTCCAGCTTCATATAGTTATACGGCTCAATGCCGAAAAACCTCGTACTGGAAAAATGATGCGACGCATTGCTCGGCACCTTAAAAAACTTGGTATAAAGGGATTTATGGATCAGATAATTCCTTGTTCTTGTGTCCCTGTCAGAAAATGTCAGGCTGTCCTGCTTCATGCCCCATTGATGCGCCTGCATCCCGCTATAGGAATATGTACCGCCAATCTTCTCTTCCCTTCTTACGACAGCGCTCATATCTGTCTTTGTATTGGCATCCACCAGCCAGACCGGCATATACATCGATCGTATCGTAAATTTCATATGCTTTCTGTTAAATTTCGGCATTGTATCATGCTCCAGCCACCATTTGCAGAAAGCCGTCTCTGCCTCCTCCTGATCGATCTCAAACGGTATGATCTTCTCCGGCGCCATCCTGCCGCTTTCTACCGCAAATACCGCCATTTCTATTCCGCAGTAACGACAGGTGCAGGTCGCCTGCGAGCTGTCCACCTCCACCTCTGCCGAGCAGGCCGGACAGCGGTAGCCGCTGATGCCTTCGCCGTATTCCTGTCCTCCTTCAAAGACGATCTGTTTCTCATCATACGCCTCTGCATCGATCTCTGTTCCGCATGACTGACATACGAGCATCTGCTTTTCAATATCAAATGTCATATTGCCGTTGCAGCCGGGACATTTAAAAATACAGATCATAGTCTCCCTCCTCCCTCTTTTTCCATCTTGATTTCCTCCGGTTATGTGCTATACTGATTTCCATGGACAGCCTGATATTCAGTTTAAACGCCACAATTCCGATCTTTCTCGTCATGCTCATCGGTTACGGTTTAAAACACACAAAACTGGTGACGCCTGACTTTGTAAAGTCATTAAATCAGTTTAATTATACGCTGACTCTGCCCATTTTGCTGTTTATTGATATCTCTACGGCGGATTTTTACAGCGTATGGGATACTTCCTATGTCCTTTACTGCTTTTTTGTCACTTTATTCTGCATCCTCGCCATCTGGGCAGGCGCAGGGCTGGTATTTCATATGATTGACAGACATTCCGCCGGACGTCAGTCCTCTGGCTCCATCTTGGGAGAATTCGTCCAGGCGTCCTACCGGGGCAGCGCGGCGGTTCTTGGCATCGCCTTTATCGAAAATATCTACGGCACTTCCGTCATCGGACCTCTGATGATCTTAGGGACCGTACCATTATATAATATCATGGCGGTCATCGTCTTATCCTTTACTGCTCCCGATATGCAGAGGCTGGACAAAAGCCGGCTGAAAAAGACGCTGCTTGGCATCCTGACCAATCCTATCATCATCAGTATCGTTCTGGGGCTGCTGTTCTCCCTGCTTCGGATCCGGCTGCCGTTTGTCATCGAAAAATCCTTTCGCATGATCGCGCAACTGGCAACCCCTCTGGCACTGCTTACTCTGGGCGCCGGTTTTGAAGGTAAAAAAGCGCTTGCCAAGATCAAACCTACGCTTGCCGCTTCCTGTCTGCGTCTGATCGTACAGCCGGCGATCTTCCTGATGCCTGCCGTCTCACTGGGCTTTCGCGGAGAACAGTTAGTGGCATTGCTTGTTATGCTCGGCGCGCCAACCACCGTCAGCAGCCATATCATGGCGAAAAACATGCGTCATGAAGGCGTCCTGACCTCCAGCGTCATCGTCACCACAACCTTCCTAAGCTCCATCACCATGACCTTCTGGCTCTTCCTGCTCCGCCATTTCGGATATGTATAAATAGGGAAGCGGTACTTTTATCATTGCTTCCTTAGTGATTCATTAGAAAAAGACCCTTCATCCATGACTTTTCAAGCCCGGACAGGGTCTGTCTTCTTTCTCTCTCAAACCTGCACGAAACATATCATTCTTCATCATCTACTGCCGATGCAACGGAACTTACAACGGAAGATACCACACTGATCACAACGGCAAGGATGATGATCAGTCCGCCGCCAAGGACAACAAACAAAACAGCGCTCTCTTCATCCTCTGTTGCTGTCGAAGATACTTCCGCTGTTTCCCTCGCCGTCTGCGGGCTCTCTGCCGCCATAGCAACAGCCTGTCCCGACGCTATGCTGAACCCACCAAATCCAAGCATCAGAACGACCGCCGTCATCATAAGATATTTTACCAGACTTTTAATAACATTCTTCATAACCTTCACGAAACCTTTCTGCCAACTTTGCCATAATTGCGCACATGTTTAGAATATTATTCAAATTGCGAAGCAATTTGTAATAAGCACTGCTTTTGTGCTTATTTTAAGCGCGACCTTTACGCTTATTTTACCACACTTTTTTCATTCGTAAAAGGGGTTCGTGAGAATTTGTTTTATTTTACCTTGTCTGAATTGCAGGATGCGTTCTCAACGAAATATTAAATCAAGAAATTCTTCACTTCCTCCTGTGTAAGTTCAACCAACTTTTTTCCACATTGCTTTGCATATCGTGAAAGTTCAAGTAAATTCACATGACATGATGGAGCATTGGTATATGGATCAGGTTGTTCATAATAACTTGGGGAAATGACCAGATTTTCCATAAATTTAGGTTTCGTTCCATTCATAATGATACACCTCCAATAACTCTTTTGCACGCTCTTCATCTATAAAAAATTGATATTGATGGAGCATTCCCAAATATTCAGCATGAAAAACATTAATATAATGCTTCAACAACTCTTCATTAGCTGCAAATCCATGTACTGCGCCTTCATACCCCCATTCAATAGATTTATCCGCTGCTATAGCAAAAAGATGTCCGCCAACACCAACATACTTTTGGCTTCCATTCTCATATTTATTATTATGTGGAGCGGTGCATGCCCAATGGAGGTATACAGCATGGGAATCTTTATCATTTTTAATTCCTACCAGTCCCTGAATCGTATTGTCATCCTTTAATGCCAACGCATACACTTCAACATTCTTAGGTATTTCATTCCAATTAATATGCCAGCCATTATTTTTACGGAATTTCTTCAAATACGCACGACTTTCAATTTTAAATACTACGGTTTCCTTAATTTCACCTGTCTGCGTATCTTTTAAACATGGAACTATTTCATCTATCCAAATATCAATACAACCTTGTTCAATTGAGACCATGATAAATTTCCACCTTTCACTATAGTATATCCTGCAGACTTGCCATTTATCAATCTAAGAATCTCACCCTTCTCTTTCCATCTGATCTGTGCATTTTTTCAATAAACTTACTATAATCATTTCGCTTTATTTAATAAGATTTGCTTACTGTGAGTATAACATATTTTAATGTATTATCAAAACTTTTATTTTATTATTTTCAATCTACAGCCCCGCAAGAAGATAGCTTGCCACAAGCCCCGCCATGGTTGCAATCAGCGCTCCTGCCAGCGTATATCTTGTCTTGGAAACTTTTGCAGTCATAAAATAGACCGACATCGTATAAAAGATCGTTTCCGTGGAACTCATGGAAATACTGACAAATTTCCCCAGAAAAGAGTCCGTTCCGTACTCCTTAAAGACATCCAGCGCAAGCCCTGTTGCCGCAGAGGAAGAAAACATCTTTACGATCGTAACCGGAACCGCCTCTGCCGGAAATCCGATACCGCCTAGCAGCTTAGAACACGCCAGACCAAGAAAATCCAAAAATCCGGATGCCCGAAGCACTCCGACAGCCACCATCAAGCCAATCAAAGTCGGCATGATCTTTACGACCGTTTTGATGCCGTCCATTGCCCCTTCCACAAAATCATCATATACCGGCTGTCCCTTGGAGACGCCGTATGCCACCACCGCAAATATGATCACCGGAACCAGAATACCGGATATCTTTGATAATATTTCAAGCATAAAAAACCGCACAGAATGTAATTATTACATTCTATGCGGTTTTAATACGATTAGAAGTTATCTTGCCCTATACGGTCACAATTTACTGCGCGCTCTGCAGCGTCCCGATAAACAGCGGCATACCCGTATCCACTTCTATAATGGCGTACACAAACGGTCGATCCAGATAGACTTCCTTGATCTCAACCTCTTCCGACATTTCGCACGCGGCTTCCATGATAACTGCCGTAACCGCAGCCGCACGGGTTTTATACTGCCCCACCTCGATAAATGTTTTATGCAGTACGATATCAATATACGGACTTCCACCTTGGAACTCGGCGATCCCTGTAAAATCCGCATCCTTCGCACTAAATGCCTGAACCATTCCCATATCGCTTAAAACACCATTCATTTTCAGTTCATACTCATAAGTAAACTCCGGCAGCTTTGTCCATACATCATATTCTCCCGTCCGGCTGTTCCAAAATTCCAGATATTTCTCACCGGTCAGACTCTGCACATATTCATCCACCGTCATGTCCTCATCAGGAAGGATGGTAAGAAAAGCATATTCTCCGCCTTCATAGCATTTCATAAACCCAATGGCATCCTCCGTCTCAAAATAGTTGCTTTCCGTGCCATTCAACATCTTCACGGTCTCCGCATCTCCATTAGCATTGGTAAATGTCTCCTCCCTTACCTGACTATCCTCATATGGATCCGCCCAGGGCGCGTCCAAGGCCGTGGCATTCATCAGAATCAGCTGCGCATCCGAACTGATCCCCTCCAACAAATGATCGATCATCCCGTCCGTTTTTTCATCACACCAGCCGTTGATGGCATCCACTGTTGTCTGGTCAAACGGCGCGATCACTGCCTCTGCGTCGAAGATTCGATCCGTCCGCACCAGATAATCTTCTTTCATCTGATCCGCAGCCGTATCCCTGATCCAGATGGAATTAGCCAGATGTAGCTCCACGTCCTGACTTTCCTCATATCTGTCAAGAAGATCGCGGCAGAAATGTTCCATCTGCGGCTGATTTGCTCCTGCGCAGAACAAATCCGTGATCTGCGACTGCGTCTCCCCATTG
>DLOQ01000013.1:0-303 GCA_002479655.1 Lachnospiraceae bacterium UBA7480 | reverse complement strand
GAATAGTCCAGATATCCCTCCTGCATCTGTTCTTCGTCATAATCTTCCAGACCTTTGCTAATCTCATCCCATAACTGATCTTCTACTGCCGGATCAACTTTCTGTTCCGGAATCTCCACAGTTACCGAATCGGAAGCCTTTTCCGCACATCCCGCAACTCCAATCATTAATGCTGCAATCATTGCTGATACTACATACTTTTTCATAATAAATCTCCCTTCTTTCATATTTTATCTTTAGGATTCGTGTGACCAAAAGTACCTTTTAAGAAATCAGATGACAAGCGGCACATGCACAGATTAT
>DLOQ01000143.1:15391-29859 GCA_002479655.1 Lachnospiraceae bacterium UBA7480 | reverse complement strand
CGGGGGATCGGCTTCCAGATGTATATATTTGGCGTGTTCAGCCCTGACCCTTTCTATAATATCCTGTTCTTTCGCTGTCAGCATCCCATAACACCTCCTCTAATATGACTCCGGCATCAAAAAGTTTATTTGCCAGTCTTATGTTTTTATCATTGCTCGGTATAAAAAACCAGCCCGCNNAACAGCGGCAGATACTTATTGATGCTCTGCTCCGTGATTTTTGCTTCATTGATATAGGAAGCAAGACATTCCATTTTTTCCTCGGTCTCTTCATCCTTATCTTTAAACCACCATTCGGGAGCGCGCGTAAGCACTTCAAGGAAGGTAAGGGTATCAGCGTTATCCGCCGTGATTTTTGTCCTTCCTTTTCTTAAAATNNATGACATCACACCAGCCTACTTCTACTTTTTTTTCATCCACAGCCGCTTTATTGGTGTATATTGTTGGAGTAATGGCGACCTGCGTGGAAAGCCCAAGATAATTTTCTATTGCCACCCCGCCATAAAACCCATACACGTCCGTATCATTTCTGATGTATTTTCTTTCTATGACTTCTTTGGTACTTAAAACGCCTTTCCCCAGAAGAGTGTATATCGGAATATAATAAACATCATCATCAAACTTACTAAGCTTCTCACATCCGCACAAATCATCAAGCATATCTATTATCTGCGTCCGGGGATATCCGTTAAACCTGATTTCTTCAATTAAAATAGGACGGTTTTCCCCAAAGTTTTTAGTAAGATACTCAAAGAAAACCTCATTTACTCCGTCAGCCATAATTTTTTTCCTCCCTACATTCACGCCGCCTCTCCCATGTCCGGAATCGGAGACATCTTATTAGATTTTCTTCCTCTCACCTTATATAATAAATGAATTTATCGTTTATGTTTTCAGGTGAAGTTTACACCTGATTTCCCATCAGATCACAAAGATTTGTATTCAAATGAAAAAAGCCTTGAACCACCGTAAATATAGTGCTTTCAAGGCTTTTCACTTAATGCAGGAAAAGGGACTTGAACCCTCATGATGTTGCCATCACACGGACCTGAACCGTGCGCGTCTGCCAATTCCGCCATTCCTGCATATCAGATAAATACACCATTGAGTATATTAGCACTAATATTTTCACTTGTCAAGAAGAATGTGCGTCCGGAATAGGCATTCCTTGTTCATCGACTTCCCAAAAACGAACGTGAAAAGTTATCAAAAGTTAATAAATAACCCCATCTGAGCAGGTAATTGTTTCCAGTGAAGAATCTAGCCGCCAATTAGGAAACTTTTCAATCGCATACCATTCTTCCATTGTTCCAGCGTAATTAATATTTGTAAGAGATCTGCAATCATAAAAAGCACACTCATCTATATTTATTAAAGTATTTGGCAAATCTATACTTGCAAGAGATATACAACCACTAAAAGCACTACTTCCTATACTTATTAAAGTATCTGGTAAATCTACACTTGTAAGAGATCTGCAATCGTAAAAGGCACCCCCTCCTATACTTATTAAAGTATCTGGCAAATCTATACTTGTAAGAGATACGCAATTTTTAAAAGCTCCTCGTCCCATATCTGTTAAAGTATCTGGCAAATCTATACTTGTAAGAGATGTGCAGTCCAAGAAAACATTCTCTCCTATACTTGTTATTTGTGTATTACTTAAATCTGTGCTTGTAAGAGATGTGCATGCACAAAAAGCCTCATTTCCTATCTTTGTAATATTATCCGGAAAAACTAACTCTCCATTATAATTATTAGCTCTATTAGCTCTGACAACATTAAGGTTGTTCCTACTATCATCAGTTTCCACGTCAATATTTAAATCGTTCCAAGGTATAAAACTTCCATCCGGTTGATAAAGACCGGCTTTTTCATCTATCTGATTTTCCGTTATTGTTCCTGCCTCTTCAAGTTCTCCTTCGGCTTCCGAACCGTCAGAGAGTTCTGCTCCATCTGCTGTTGTCCAGTTTGCAGAAGACTTTCCACAGCCCGTCAACAGCATAAGGAATATGCATCCTGTTGTGATCATTGTTAAGATTTTTCTTTTCATTTTTTGCACCTCGCTGTTTTTATTTTTGTTTAGGCTTTGTATCAGAGGTTAATAACCCCATCTGAGCAGGTGACCGTTTCTATTGAAGAACCCCGTCTCCAATTCTCATCTTTATCGATCGCATCCCATTCTTCCATTGTTCCGGCGTAATTAATATTTGTCAGAGATTCGCATTTATCAAAAGCAGACGATTTTATACTTGTTAAAATATCAGGCAAATCTATACTTGTAAGAGATTTACAATTCCTAAAAGCCATAATTCCTATAGTTTTTATTTGTGTATTACTTATGTCAATGCTTGTTAAAGGGCAACCATAAAAAGCATTTTCTCCTATATAATTTAAAGTATCCGGAAGTTCTATGCTTGTCAGGGATGTGCACCCGCCAAAAGATGAATCTCCTAAACTTACTATTTCTGTTTTACTTATATCCACGCTTGTAAGAGATGAACAATCATAAAAATCATTCTTTGTTATAATTGTTAAAGTATCCGGAAAATTTATACTTGTAAGAGATCTGCAGCCATTAAAAGCATCTTCACTTATTCTTGTTAAAGTATCCGGCAGAGCCACGCTTGTAAGAGATGTACAGCCATTAAAAGCAAACCCTTCTATACTTGTTATTTGTGTTTTACTTAAATCTATACTTGTAAGGGATGTACAGCCATCAAAAGCCGACCATCCAAGACTTGTTATTTGCGATTTACCTAAATCTACACCTGTAAGGGATGTACAATTGCGAAAAGTGTTAATTCCTATCTCTGTTATATCATTCGGAAGAACCAGCTCACCATCATAATCATTATCCGTGAAAACTTTGTAAGGACTTTTTTCTTCTGTTTTATAACCGTAATTATCATAATTGGTTTCCACGTCAATATTTAAATCATTCCATGATATAAAACTTCCATCCGATTGATGGAGTCCGGCTTTTCCGGAAGAATTTCCACAGCCCGTCAACAGCATAAGGAATATGCATCCTATTGTGATCATTGTTAAGATTTTTCTTTTCATTTTTTGTACCTCGCTATTTTTATTTTTTTTAGGCGTTTGCAACGCGCCGCAGCCTGCATAAAATCAGGCTTTTTTTGCAAATAACTTTTGATAAGTTATGAACTCTGACATTATAACACTTTACAAATTCCCTTTTTTCAGCTCAAGTTTACACTATCCCGATTGGACTTTTTTCATCTGACCATTCATCTTTCGGATCTTGCGAATAATCAGATGCTATGTCCATATTAATAAATAATGGAAGGCACATATTGACGTACACAAATACGTACTGCATAATGTAATGTAGTGAAAGGAGTGATGATGCCATGACTGCAATCAGCGTAACAAAGGCAAGAGAAAATATATATCAGATATTATCTGAAGTAAATAGCAGCAGCCAGCCAATTACCATTATGAACAATCGCGGAAAAAATGGCGTTCTCATATCAGAAGAAGACTGGAATGCCATCCAAGAAACATTATATCTGAATGCCATACCGGGTATGGCAGAAAGTATTATCAAAGTGGGAAAAGAGCCATTAGAAAAGTGCGCCGTATATGATCCGGATAAGGAATGGTAAATGTATATAATCAGATCTAGCAGACATGCCGACATGGACAAAAAGCTATTACAGCATAGACTGGTTTATCAAGTATATAATGAACCGGTATGTATCGATGATATAGAATATGAAGGAACCATAAAAGTTGTCCGCATGTGATTACATTATGAAGATGTAAGGTAAAAGCGAAGCACCGGCAAAAGAAACACACAAGGTAGGATACTGTCGGCTTAACAGGGCTTTATTCCTTGCAGAAAAAGCTTAGATTTTGGGGGTTGGAAACATCTGGAAACAAAATCTCCCGAAACAAAGAAAGCGGGGAGCCTTTAATATCAAGGCTTCCCGAAGTTTAAACCAATGCGGAAGATGGGACTTGAACCCACACGTTGAACCCAACACAAGATCCTTAGTCTTGCCTGTCTGCCAATTCCAGCACTTCCGCACGACCTTTAAATAGTAACAGAATCTGCCTAAAAAGTCAATCAATTTCATGAAATAATTTTTTTATTTCATTATATTCTTACGTTTCTTCTGCTTATCCTCATAAAGCTTTTCATCTGCCTGTCCCAGATAATCCTCCAGCACAACGTCACCCTTGCAAAGAAACTCAGAATATCCCACGCTGGCGTCAATATAATAGTTCTTTTCGCTACGGTCATTAAACTCGCTCAGCAGAGTCTTGATTCTCTGTTTGATCATTTCCCCGTCAGTATCGATCTCCGCAGCCGCCATTGCCACAAATTCATCACCGCCGATTCTTGCCACGATATCCGTTGAACGCATAGAATCTGTCAGAACCCCGGCAACGCTTCGGATCGCAAAATCTCCTTCCTCATGACCAAGCTTGTCATTGATAGATTTCAGATTGTCCAGATCGGCGAAAATCAAAATCAGCTTCTTACTCCGGTTGCTCTTATTATGTATCATCTTCGCCGCCATCTCATAGAAACCGCGTCTGTTATAGACGCCGGTCAGTGCATCCACTTTAGAGATCGTCTCCAGGGTCTGATTGCTCTCCTTGATCCGCTCCAGACTTTCCTCTAACTGCCTCTGGATACCCACCTGCATCTTTAACATATGGATGATCTTAAGCGCGGAAGAAAGCTGTGCGTTGACGGAATTCATATATTTCAGCTTTCTCGAATCGATCTCGCAAAGCAAAAGGCCGAGCTGTTCCTCATTGATAAAGATCGTATTAAGAAGCAGCGTATGACGTTGCTCCTGCTGAACATAAGGATTGTCAAAAAGCCGCATCGACGGGATCTCCTGCTTTTTCCCTTCTACCGAACGGGGCGGCTGTCCATCGTTATAAAAGAAGGATTTGAGGAGCATTTTTTCAGGGACGCGCCAATCATTCCAGGAACCTTCTTCCTGATTGATAAACGGGGATTCCATCGCATACAGATACGCGCTCTTAAATCCCAGACGGATCAGTTTATCTGAAACCGTAGAAAAACTTTGGTCGCTGTCGGCGCCATATACCAGCATGTCCCTCGCGATCGAATTGGACATCCATAAAAGCGCGTCCAGCTCCGTTTCTCTTTCCTGTCTCAACGCTGTAACAACCATTGTAAGGTGCTGCATATTGGCATACAATAGCGCTTTGGCTTCTTTTTCCTTGTCCTGCGCATAGATCCTTGCAACATCAGAAAGTATGCCAAAGAGCTGGATCAAAAGATGCACCTCCGTATGCTCTCCATGAACGGCGGTCAATGCATCCCCAATCTGTACATTCGTTTTGGCCACGGAGATCTCTGCATCCTTTTCTTGGACAAACTGCAGATAACTTTGTATATAATCAATGACATTCGTAACAAATGTTTTCTGGTTGTCTTCCAAAAAACGATCCCCATATAAGACATTTATCATCTCTCCGGCGAGCTTGCTCTGATCCTCCTGCAGCCACTCCTTGAACTTTGCGCCCTTCACATCAATGGCAGAATTGCCCTGAGAAGGTCCTGTTGATTCCCGGAAAACCATCTCGGTTTTGATCGGCAGACAGTCACAGTCCCCCTTAGTCACATATTCCACCGCCTCGATCGCTCCCCTGCGTCCCAGCTCTACCGCATCCGCCCGGACTGTCGAAAGATTCGGCACCAATACCGTCGCCATCGGTGAATCATCAAATCCCATGACCGCAATATCTTTTCCAATCACCAGATTGTGCTTTTTCAACGTATTATATCNNCCGATCGCCATCTGGTCGTTGGCAAATACGATCGCATCCATTTTAGGATTTTTCGCAAGAAGGTCTTCCACGATCTCTTCCGTATATTCGGAAAAGTTACCGTAAACGATCTTGTCCTCAGATACTTCAAGACCATAATCCTGCAATGTCTCCTTATAGACATTCAGACGTTCTATGGCATCCTCATTGGTCATCGGTCCGCTGACGATGCCGATATCCTTTCTTTTTTTATTCACGATCAGATCAACGATCCCATCCTTTAAGCCGCAGCGGTTTTCAAATACCAGACATTTATATCCGGGCATCTCATCTGCCAGGATAATGACCGGAATATCACTGTACATATCCAGAAATGTCTTCTTATCCTCCTCCGTGATCACTGTTCCTATCGTTCCCATCAGAACCAGAAGGACATCGATATTCTGCTTATCCGCATAGGCAAAGACCGTATTATACTGATATTCTGATTTGGTTCTCTCTTTATCATTGTACTGCCCACGCAGATACCTTCCCGGAAATACGATCAGATTGGCATCCATCTCCTGCGCGCCGCGCTCTACGCCGCGATATACCGCAATATCAAAATCATTGATTAGATTACTGACAAACAATCCTATGTTTAATCTTTTCTTCATGTTCCCACCTTTTCAATATATTAGATTCCATCCGGCACTAATTTATATACAACTAATATACTATATATAAGACGATAAAACAAGGAATATCTGTTAATTCCTTCGTATCATCAGCAGCAAAAGGAAACCCGTATGCCAACGTCTCCTCATATTCTGATCGCGCAGGATGACTCTGCGGCGCACAATTATGAAGCAGTTTTGGATCATCTGGCAATCCCATATACGACAACTCTGTCTGCCACATCCAAAGCGGCGTATGATATGCTGCTCCTTCCGGGCGGCGGCGATATCAGTCCCGACCTTTATCACTGTAGCAACCACGGATCACGGAACATTGAACGTCAAAAAGATCTTGCCCAGCTGTCTCTATTAGATGATTTTATCCGTCAGAAAAAGCCCGTGCTAGGCATCTGCAAAGGCTTCCAGCTGATACAAATCTACTTTGGCGGCACGCTGGTCCAAGACCTGATACCCGGTGACCTGCATTATCACTCCCAAAAAGATGTCCTGCATGAAGCCAAAAACCGGGAAGGAAGTTTTCTGGAAGAACTGTACGGTTCCGTCTGCACGATCAACAGCTGCCATCATCAGGCAGTTTTTTTCCCCGCGCCGGGATTGGAGATACTGCAGACCGCGCCGGACCATGTCATTGAAGCCATGNNGCCCATCCTGGGCGTTCAATGGCATCCGGAGCGCCTGTGCCTTGGCTTCCGGCAGCCTGACGCAGTCAATGGTCTTGATTTATTTGAATACTTTCTACGCGCATCTTTTTGAATCATAATCGTTTTTCAGTTCTTTGCATTACATTCTTTTTTGCATTATATTCTTTTCTGCATAACATTCTTTTTTCTGCACCGCAGCTTTTCTAATAATGCTGCAAGCAGAAGATGAATACTGGATTTCCAGTTATATCCCAATTGATACAGGCTCTCCTTGCCCGAAAAACCGATCATATCAGATATGGCTTCTACAATTCCGCTTCTGCGGATCTGGTTCATAGAAGCGATCCGGCGGTTAAACAATCCCACAATCACCCTGCTTACCGGAGACCTCCTGCGGCATAAGACCAGTCTCCCGCGCTCTATCCACCAAAGATATGGATTATGCTGCATCAGACCAAAACCGCTGCTTCGGACGATCCGGTAGGATACCCCCTCCTGTCCCAGCAGCACCCCGACAAACGCCTGTCTGGGCACATATTTTCTGATTTTATCTCTAATCCGCCGATAAGCATCCGTCTTTAATCTGCTGCCCGGTCCGTCATAATCATAGATCCGCAAAATACGCTCCTGCACCGGCTGCGGCGCATTGACCGCTGCATACAATGCCAGATTCCCTCCCTTGGAATGACCGGCGACATATAATTTTCCGGGATAATATTTCGCAATCAGACGAAGGTAAGTTCTTGCCATCTCCTGTCCGGATGTCCGCGAACACACCGCAAGATTAAGATCCTCCTTCCACCCGGCAACAGATTCATCCGTCCCACGGAAACACACGCATATGCGGTCCCGCCGCCACCTAAATGTTACCGCCTGAAACTGGATCTCATATTTCTTCCGGGAACATTCCGCATAATTGCCGACCAGGATGCTTCCATACCGCTCGCTCTCCGNNAACAGTTTTCACGCCCAAACCAGTTCTCCTGCACCAGACAAAAGCTTCCCGGATGGCAGGCAAGCTCACGGATCGTGATCCCTCTGCCGGCGCCTCCCATCTTGGGGACCAGATACTTTAATTTTAAATAAGAAAACTGGGACAGCGCCAGAAAATCCACTTCGGTAAATGGCTTATCCCTGTAGGTGTACGAGCCGTACTCCATGATGTAATCCATGATATGCTGCATACTTTTCCATCCTTTTCATCCTATAAAGCAATACACATTTGCCGCCTTTGACGGCTCAAATAAAAGTTAAAAACACTACTTTTTGCGTATTCCCATATAAAAAGTATGCCCACAGCCAAAGACTTCAAATCAATATCTGGCTGCCTTTCCCTGATAAATTAACTATCTAAGTAAGCGCTGATAAAATCAGCTCTTACTTAGCAGTTCGTTCGCCTTGCTTAGATATGCCGCCTCCACTTCTTCAAATGTCCTCTGTCCAATGTCCGGAACCAGCGTAAATTGATATCCTCTTTCCGGCATCGGTTCACGCAGAAGCTCCACAAGATCAAAATCCAGCAATGCGTCGTCGATCTCCCTGACAATAGCCCATTCTTCCTTTGTCAGATCACCCAGTCCGAAGCTCTCATAGATCACCTCCAGAAAATGGTCTTCTATTTCATTATATTTTTCCAGATACTGTTTTACCGGTCTGATGATATCATTCAGGTATGCTTCAGAAGCATCATGAAGAAGACATGCCAGTCTGAGTCTCCTGCCATGCCCTCTTGCTTCTGCTTCCCTCTCACAGTTGAGACAATGCTGTGCCACCGAATAAAAATGCGTCACCTGCCCATTGCCTCTGCATATAAGAGACAATGCATGCGCAATATCCTCGATCCTGATCTCCTCCGGCTTCGGATCAAAAGGATCTATCTTCAAGCCCGAATATGTTTTCATATACGTTTTCATCCTGACCACCCTTTTCCTTCCTATTGAAAAAGTCCAAGACAAAAGTCTCGGACTTTCCACTCATTTACTTTGCGTAATCTACTACTCTGGATTCCCTGATCACACTGACCTTGATCTGTCCCGGATATTCCATTTCTTCCTCAATCTTCTTAGAAATATCCCTTGCCAATACCACCATGTCAGCATCATTGATCTGCTCAGGAACTACCATGACACGAACCTCTCTACCTGCCTGAATAGCAAAAGATTTGTCAACTCCTTTGAAAGTGTTTGTTATTTCTTCTAATTGATTTAATCTTGTTGTATATGTTTCAAGTGTCTCTCGTCTTGCGCCGGGTCTTGCAGCAGATATGGTATCCGCCGCCTGCACCAGACATGCGATCAATGTCTGCGGTTCCACATCGCCATGATGGGATTCTACCGCATTAATGACCGTTGCAGACTCCTTATACTTTTTACATAATTCAACACCTAACTGGATATGCGAGCCTTCCATATCATGGTCGACCGCCTTACCAATATCATGTAAAAGACCTGCACGTTTTGCCATCCTGACATCAAATCCAAGCTCTGATGCCAATAGTCCTGACAACTGTGCAACCTCGATGGAATGTTTTAATGCATTCTGCCCAAAGCTGGTACGGAATTTCAGACGTCCAAGCAGTTTGACAAGTTCGGGATGAATACCATGTACGCCAACTTCCAACAGCGTAGCTTCTCCCTCCTCTTTGATCATCGCTTCGACTTCTTTTTTTGCCTTTTCCACCATTTCCTCAATGCGGGCAGGATGAATACGTCCATCCACAATCAGCTTCTCCAATGCGATCCTTGCCACTTCACGCCTTACAGGATCAAAAGCAGACAAGACAACCGCTTCCGGCGTATCATCCACGATCAATTCCACACCGGTCATCGTCTCAAGGGTTCTGATATTTCTTCCCTCACGACCAATGATACGACCTTTCATCTCATCATTAGGAAGCTGAACAACCGAAATCGTAGTCTCGGAAACATGATCCGCCGCACATCTCTGGATGGCGCTGACCACATACTCCTTTGCTCTCTTATCGGCTNNGCGCTCTGTTTCCTTGATCATCACTGCCGCTTCATGTTTCACATCTTCTTCAACAGCTTTCAATAAGAATTCTTTTGCTTGTTCAGAGGTTAATCCGGAGATTCGCTCCAGTTCCTGTACGCGCTGCTCATTTAGTTTAGAAACTTCTTCCCGCTGCTTTGCAAGCTTTTCTTCCTTAGCAGCAAGATTGGATTCCCGTCTTTCAATCGCATCCAGTTTTTTATCGATGTTTTCTTCCTTCTGCTGAATCCGTCTCTCAGAACGCTGTATATCATTACGACGTTCCTTGATCTCCTTATCCAGCTCGCTCTTTGCCTTGATCGTCTCTTCTTTTACTTCCAGCAGAGATTCGCGTTTCTTAGTTTCCGCATTCTTCAAAGCATCATCGATAATAGCTCGGGCTTTTTCCTCTGCATTGCCAATCTTTCCTTCGACCTCCTTTTTGTAACGGTCAACAGAAATCTTCGCAGTCACAGGAATTGCAATCAAAAGCGTCACAATCGCTGTCACTATTATTTGAAGCATCTACAGGAGCACCTCCTTATTAAATTTTCATTGTACGAATAACAATATAATCGTCGTCACTACAACAGTTCAATTTTACCTGTTTTCCTATATTATGTCAAGCAAATCTTGTACCAACCCACAAAGATCTGTAAAGATATCGTTTTATACGCAATTCTGCTCCATACAACATAACATATATCTATTCGCCCTCAAAAGATGCCAACGCCTTTCTGATACAGGAAGCAGAAAATCCTCTGCGCACCAAAAAAGCAATATGCCGGTCCCTCTCCTTTTTTTCAAGGGATCCGCCCTCATAATGACGTTTTCTCAGCAGTTCTACCGCCATACTTTCCTCATCCGTCTCATTACCTTCCAGGATAAACTGCTCGTAAGCAGCAGCGATCACATCCTTTGCGACCCCTTTTTCCGCCAGCTTGGCGCAGATTGCCCGCCTCGTCTTTCTGCCGGAATAATACCGGATATACTGATCGGCATAACGTGCGTCATCCAGATAACGATAGTCTTTCATAGCTTCAACTGCTGCCTTTGCTATTTCTTCGGAATATCCGCCCTCAGTCAGCTTCCGCTGCAGTCCTGCCGCCGTATAATCCCGCTTCTCCAAAAGATAAAGCGCCCTTTTCTCCGCTCTTTTGAATACTACCTCTTTCCGAATCAATTCATAGTCAGCTTCCTCCAGCTCTTCCCCCTCCCTGATCCCATAATGGCGCAGGTCGCCTTTGTATAATACAAAGGCGGCCTCCCCATCTAACCATATCTGATATCGATTCTTAGAATATTCCTGTATCTTTGTTACTAACATAACATTCCGATCCTTCTGTCCCTCGCAAAGCTCCTGCATCCCACTCCGATACCGTCATACATACGCCGTCATACATCACACTCTGATACCATTATGCATCCCGGCATCATCATACGATCCGTCTTTGTGTCATGCTTCCGCCTTCTCCGGAGATTTCTTTGCCGCTTTCTTCTTTCCGTCCATTTCCGAAGGAATTCCTCCCAGATTGAAGTGTTCCCTCACCTTGCGGTCGACCTCGGCGCAGATCTCAGGATTATCCTTTAAGAAGATCTTAGCGTTCTCCCTGCCCTGCCCGATCTTATTACCCTGATATGCATACCACGCGCCGCTCTTATTGATGACATCGATCTCCGCCGCCAGATCCAGCAGATCCCCTTCATAGGAAATCCCCTCACCGAACATGATATCGAACTCTGCCTCTTTAAACGGGGGAGCTACTTTATTCTTCACGATCTTTACCTTCGTTCTGTTGCCGACAAAGTCACCGCCCTGCTTCAATTGTTCTACCCTGCGGACATCCATACGGACGGACGCATAGTATTTTAAGGCATTGCCGCCGGTGGTGACCTGCGGATTCCCATACATGACACCGACTTTTTCACGCAGCTGATTAATAAAAACCACAGTACAATTAGACTTACTGATGGCGCCTGCCAGCTTACGGAGTGCCTGCGACATCAGCCTTGCCTGCAGTCCGACGTGAGAATCCCCCATATCGCCCTCCAATTCCGCCTTGGGTGTCAGCGCCGCAACGGAGTCAATAACTACGATATCCATTGCGCTGGAACGTACCATAGCTTCTGCGATCTCCAGTCCCTGCTCTCCATAATCCGGCTGGTTGATATAAAGATTATCCACGTCTACGCCGATCGCCGCCGCATACGTCGGATCCAACGCATGCTCTGCATCGATAAATCCCGCAATGCCGCCTCTTTTCTGTACCTCTGCGATCATATGCAGAGTTACCGTCGTCTTACCGGAAGATTCCGGACCATAGATCTCTATCACGCGCCCCTTCGGGATACCGCCAAGCCCTAACGCAATGTCAAGACTTAAAGAGCCGGTGGGTATCGTCTCAACACTTAACTTGGAGGCGGGATCCCCCAGCTTCATAACAGCGCCTTTGCCAAACTGTTTTTCCACCTGCATCATGGCAGCTTCTAATGCTTTTAATTTTTCTTCTCTTTCCATTGTTCAATCTCTCCTTATATAAAAATATTCAAATACCAAACAGATGTTCTATTGTGTATAATAAAACATATGTTCGTTTTTGTCAAGAAGTCAATCTAAAAAATTTATCTTTACTCTTCATTTTTTAACTTATTCTTCTTGTCAAAAGCATCTTAGCATATAATCTGTCCATTAAAACTCCCTCAAAGGCATCCCTCCCCGTCTTTTTCCCTTGGATCTTTGGCTGTAATGCCCGGATGAACCATCCCGAGACGATAACGCAGTCTGTGTAGCACAGACAGCGTATCTTAGAATCTGATAGAAATACCATAACACATCTTTGCGGCTTTCGCAAGTGATATTATACAATATTTTCGCCGGACGAAATCCGTTTGTTATTTTCACAGAAATAAATCTGCGAATCCACCGGAGGTTCTAATTCTCCCCGAAAGTCACCTTGCTACTATATGCCATAATACAACGGCGCATTAGGATCAGTGCCGCAGCAACAGCGCTCTCTCTGATCTTTTTTCTGGTCCCGCTGAAATGACACTCCTGCACCGTAACCGTACCACAGACACTGCAGGCAATATAGACAAGACCGACCGGCTTTTCCGGCGTCNNTCCCGCCGTCAGGTCCCGCCACGCCGGAAACTGAGACTGCAACATCTGCGCGGGTCAGCTGCAGCACTCCGTTTACCATCTCTCTCACGACCTGTCCACTGACTGCACCATATTTCTCCAGTGTTTTTCTCTTGACACCGACGATCTTGCGCTTCGCTTTATTAGAATATGTAATATGTCCCATTTTAAAGATCTCGGAAACGCCAGGCACATTGATCAGACGCCCTGCCAGAAGCCCACCGGTGCAGGATTCGACTGTTGTTACCGTAAGGTTATTCGCCAGCAGGAGATCGACTACGCTCTGCTCCAAGCTGACCTCCTCGTGCGTAGTATATACCGCGTCCCCAAGTCTTGCCTTGATATCCTTGATCACAGGCTTAACCAGCTTTTTCGCCTGTTTTTCATCCTCTGCCTTTGCCGTCACGCGAAGATGGACTTCCCCGATCTTGGCATAAGGAGCTACCGTCACTTCTCCTGCGCTCCTGATCAGATCATCCAACTGCTTCGCCACATCACTCTCGCTCACGCCGCATACCTTTACCATCGCCGAATAGATCACCTGCGACACCTTGCTCTGCAGATAGGGAATCACCGAGCGTTCAAACATCAGGCTGAGTTCTTCCGGCGGTCCGGGAAGCAGCACTAAGATCTTGCCATTTTCCTCTATAATGACTCCCGGCGCTGTTCCGTTGGTATTTTCCAGCATAACGGCATCCTTCGGCATCATCGCCTGCTTTAAATTATTCTCCGCCATCATCTTCCCTTTTTTTGCAAAATACGCTTCGATCTGTTTTTTCGCTTCTTCATTCAGAAGAAGCTCCTTTCCCATCACCTTCGCCGCAGTCTCCTTCGTAATATCATCCTGCGTCGGCCCCAGTCCTCCGCTCAGGATGACAAGGTCTGATCTGTCCAAAGCTTGACGAATACATCCCTCCAGACGCTCTGCATTATCCCCTACCGTTGTCTGATAATACATCGGAAAACCCAATACCGCCATCTGCTCCGCAAGGTAAGCGGCATTCGTATTTACAATATTCCCTAACAATAGCTCTGTTCCGACAAATATAGTTTCTGCAGTCATATCTCTTTCCTCATCCTTTCATTTTTATTATCAAAATTTTACTGTCAAAAGGTACTTAAAAAATCAAATGGCAGGCTGCGCAAGCAAAATTCTGTGCATATGCATTGGATGGAAATTAGAAATTCTTAACATTCCTTCCAACCCCCAGCAATTTCGGAACAGGATGTTCCGAAAAGGGGCAA
>DLOQ01000143.1:9394-15355 GCA_002479655.1 Lachnospiraceae bacterium UBA7480 | reverse complement strand
AGAATTTCTTATTTCCGTACAACGGCATATGCACAGATTATGCTTATGCAGCCTGCCGTCTCAAAATCAAAAAGATCCCTTCATAACTCCTCTGTTTTTGATAAAATAATCGATCATGGAGATCAGCGTCAATGCCAGCGCCAGCCACATAACGATCTCCGTCACCAAAGCAAGCTGCTCAATATCCGCGATCATCAGGATGACCATAACCATCTGGGAGACTGTCTTAAACTTTCCCCACCAGCTTGCCGCGATCACAACATCATTGTCAGCCGCCACCAGACGAAATCCGCTGATTGCAAATTCCCTGCTGATAATAATGATAACGACCCATGACGGCATCTGTCCCAGTTCAACGAACGCAATCATGGCGCTGCATACCAGAAGCTTATCTGCCAGAGGATCCATAAATTTACCAAAGTTCGTGACCAGATGATATTTCCTCGCGATCTGTCCATCCAAAAGATCCGTCAGACTCGCCACCACAAAGATTCCCAATGCGATCCACCTGCTGTATGCTCGGCCATATTCCGTCAGTAAGAAAAACAAGAAAAACGGAATCAATATCACTCGAAATAACGTCAGTTTATTAGGTAAATTCATCCGCCAATTCTCCAATCAGATCATATTCATTGCTTCCGGTGATCCGGACATTGATCATCGTACCACTGTAAAGATCCCTGTCTGTCTCAATAAAGACATTGCCATCTATTCCGGGAGCATCCATATAAGTTCTTGCAACGATAACCCCCTCATCAGGAAGACGTCCCTCCACCATAGCGGGAAGCACCTGACCGACCATGGCCTCCGCCTTTTCAAATGCGATCTCCTGCTGCAGCAGCATGATCTCATTCCTGCGGGATTCCTTCTCCTCCTCCGCAATCTGATCCGGCATCTCTGCCGCCGGCGTATCTTCCTCTGCGGAGTATGTAAATACCCCAAGCCTGTCAAACTCCATCTCATTCACAAATGCGGCAAGCGTTTCAAACATTTCCACGGTTTCCCCCGGAAATCCGGTAATCAAAGTTGTTCTGAGACAGATATCCGGGATCTCACTGCGTAGTCTTTCTATCGTCTTCTTCAGACTGTCTCTGTTCGTCCTGCGTCCCATCCTCTGAAGGATCTGATCATCTGCATGCTGGATCGGCAGATCAAGATAATGGCATATCTTTTTCTCTTCCTTCATCGTCCGGATCAGTTCCTCATCGATCTCCTCCGGGTAACAATACATAAGGCGTATCCATTCGATCCCGTCAATCCTGCACAGCCCCTTCAGAAGCTCCGATAATGCTTTCTTTCCATAAAGATCCTGCCCATATACCGTCGTCTCCTGCGCTACAAGGATCAGCTCTTTTACTCCCTGCCCGGCAAGTTTTTCCGCTTCTGCCAAAAGCGCCTCCATCGGGACAGAACGGTAATGTCCCCTGACCTTCGGGATGATACAATAGGTACAATGCTTATCGCAGCCCTCTGCAATCTTCAGATACGCATAATAGCCGCCCGTCGTCAGGATCCGTTTCCTACCATACAGCAGATCATGATCGAAACCCATAACCGCATCCTTACTGCTGCCTGCAAGAACACTTTCAATCACTGCAATCAGCTGACCGGCTCCCGTCGTTCCGATGACGGCATCCACCTCCGGGATCTCCTCATGGATCTCCTTTATATAACGCTGTGCCAGACAGCCGGTCACGATCAATGCCTTACATCTTCCATTCTCTTTTAACGCCCCCATCTCGATCAGGGTATCAATGCTTTCCTGCTTTGCATCCATGATAAAACAGCAGGAATTGACGATGATGATATCCGCTTCGGTTTCATCATCCGTGATCTGATACCCCGCATCCGTAAGCATGCCCAGCATCATTTCACTGTCAACCAGATTTTTATCACATCCCAAAGAAATCAGCAATACATTCATAAAAAGAAAGCTCCCATACCGCGATCCAAAAATAGCGCGTCCTTGAACACATTCAAAGAACACGCTATCATAGCTGTATCAATCCTCGTCACCAAGTATTTTTATCTTTGATTCATTCAGTTCTTCCACCGCCACGGACAGAGGTTTCTTCCCCTTGCTGTTTACCAGCGCTTCATCGCCCGCGATGATCTGCCTTGCTCTTTTAGCCGTCGCCATAACGATGGAATAACGGCTTGCAACGACCGGCTCTTCTCCCGGCTCAACCTCACTGTTTACCACTGCCATAAGATCTGTGTAAGATGGGTGTAACATAATTCATTCTCCTTATCATTTATTTCCGGCTCATTTCAGCCAATTCGTTCCGTATGCCTTTGATAAACGCCTCATTGCGTACCGGCGTCAACCGGGCGGCATTGATCACTTCATGGGTTTCACGGATGCAGTCATCCAGGGAATCATTGACGATGACGTAATCATACTGCCCTATTCCCTCTGCTTCCTCCGCCGCTCTGCGCATCCGCTTTTCCACGACCTCCGGTGTCTCCGTTCCTCTGCCGACCAGCCGTCTTTTCAGCTCTGCCGCGGAAGGCGGTACGATAAACAGAAGAAGTGCCGACGGGAACTGTTTTTTGATCTTAAGCGCCCCCTGGATCTCAATCTCCAGTATGACGTCCCTGCCCTCATCCAACTGCTGCTGCACGTACTTTTTAGGCGTTCCNNAAGAAGCATACTCGATCAGACCGCCGTTTTCTATTTCCTCCTCAAAACGGTCTCTATCGACAAAGAAATAGGAAACTCCTTCTTCTTCTCCGGGACGCGGCTGCCTCGTCGTCATGGAGACAGACAGCGCATACTGCTCATACCGCTCCATCAGCCCCTTGACCACACTTCCTTTACCGGTTCCGGCAAATCCTGATATCACCACAAGAATCCCTTCACGTCTCACCTATTTCACCGTCCTCTGCCTGTGCCCTGCCCATGATCGTCTCCGGCAGGAGCGCGGAAAGAACCACCTGCTGATTTTCCATCACGATCACTGCTTTGGTCTTTCTCCCCTGCGTCGCATCGATCGCAAGACCGTTTTCCTTTGCGTGCTGCACCAGACGCTTGATCGGCGCGGCATCGGGACTTACGATCGAAATGATCTTTTCTACATTTACAACATTACCGTATCCAATATGAATCAGTTTACTCAAGCAAGCGTCCTCAACTATTCTATATTCTGAATCTGTTCGCGTACCTTCTCAATCTCTGTTTTTAACTCGATCCCGTAAGTCGAAAGGTTCAAATCATTTACCTTGGAAAGAATCGTATTGGCTTCCCGGTTCATCTCCTGAGCAATAAAATCAAGCTTGCGGCCTATGCTTCCGCCGTCCATCAGCGTCTTTTTCATCGTCTCGATATGNNGTCCGCAAAGATCGTAACCTCTGTCAGCAGACGTCCTTCATCAATCTGCACATCGGAAAGCATCTCTTTTATCTTTACCCGGAGCTTTTCCTGATATTCGCTGATGATCTCCGGCGATCTCGACGCGATCTCATCTACCACCTTCAGCATCCCGTCCAGCTTACCGATCAGATCAATTTTTAAATTCTCGCCCTCCCGCTGTCTGGCTTCCACAAATGCCTCGGCAGCGCCCCTCAGCGTTTTTTCCAGAAGTCCCCAGAGCTTGCTTTCATCAATCGGCTGTTCCTCCATCGTAAACACTTCCGGATAACGGGAAAGCGTCGATACACGGATGTCATCCTCCAGACCGAATTCCTCTTTCATCTGCTTCAGATACAAAAGATACTCCGCCGCAATATCATGATTGTACTTTATGGTGACATTTTCTTCCGTATAGTCCTCAAAAGTAATGAAAATATCTACCTTGCCTCTCTGGGCGTATTCCTTCATCAGATTGCGGATGGACGCTTCAAAAAAGTTAAGCTTTTTCGGCATCTTAATATTCTCATCAAGATACCGGTGATTGACTGCCTTCATCTCTACCGTAAATTTCCGGCCGTCCTCCTCCATCTCGCATCGTCCAAATCCGGTCATGCTCTTTATCATGTTATCCATTCCCCCATCTGTATTCCCGGCAGTCTCCTGCTCCCCATCATATATCCCATCCGGACTGTTTCTTATAAATGCCGGAAGCTTATCTGTAACGACTCTGCCTTTCTGCGAAAAGAAGCCTTGCAATCAAACAAGACTTCTTCAGCAGAGTCCAATCGGAGTGACAAGATTCGAANNGCCAAACTGAGCCACACCCCGCCACGATTTCAAAAACTCACGGGGTTAATTATAAATAAACTCCTATAAAAAGTCAAGACATTTCCGGAAAAATCCACAAAAAAGGGAAACCTCTCCGGTCCCCCTTTTTCCTGTTTTCTTTACCTGTAAACATGCCCCATATTTGTCTTCACAAATTTCGTTAATTTTTCCTTTGCCTTCTGGTGTCCCTGATTAGCTGCCTTGGCATAATACTGGTATGCCTGCTCGTGATCCTTATTGACGCCCTTGCCAAAGGTGTAACAATAACCCAGAATATAATTGGCATTTTTCTCCCCTTCTTCGACCGCCTGTTTTGCATAAGAAATCGCTTCCTCATACATCTCCTGAGTCGGCTTGATGCCATACTCGCGGTCAGGGTCGCTTAAGCATATCGCAATCCTGTATTTTGCAAATCTGTCATTGCCCAGGATCTCGAGTAATTTTTTATACCACTCTATCGCCTGTTTCGGATCCTTCTTTACGCCGGTTCCGAAATCATAGCTGACTGCCACATTACGGATCGCCCGTTCATTACCTTCCTTAGCCGCCTTTTCATTCCATGTAAACGCTGTCTTGGTGTCCTTCTTTACGCCTTCGCCATACAGATAGCAGTTGCCTACCATCGCCATCGCATCCACATCACCAAGCTCCGCACATCTCAGATAATACTTAAATGCTTCCGCTTGATCCTTCTTTACACCGATGCCCTCAAGATGGATCCGCGCCAGAATCATATTGGCCAGAAGCTGATCTTCCGGATATTTCTTNNCATCAAACTCTCATCCGCCAAAGCTTCTTCCAGCTTCTTCTTCAGTTCCTCCGGATCTTCCGGAAGCTCCTTACGGCTCCTCAGACACCAATCCGCCATATAAACCTTTGCCCGGTTCCTTCCATGCTCGCTTGCATCTTTCAAAAGCGGCGCAGCCAGTTTAAAGGACTTCTCCTGATAATAAAGGATACCAAGTGTCTCCTCGATCTCACAGAGTGTATCCGTCATCTCTTTACCATCAGCAGTCTTACCGGCCTTCTGGTCATACATATGAAACTTATCTAATGCCGCCTCAAGATCCGTTCTTGCCGTTTCTATGGATTTTTTCGCTTTATTTAAAGCCTTTTTACCCATATCCATTGCTTCGGCACGCAGCTCTTCAATTTCTTTTTTCCTGCGCTCTTCTTCCNNTCTTCCGCCTTTTTGCGTTCTTCCTCGGCTTTGCGCGCCGCTTCTTCCTCCGCCCGCTTACGCTCTTCTTCCGCTTTGATGCGTTCTTCCTCAGCCTTGCGCGCCGCTTCTTCTTCCGCCCGCTTGCGCTCCTCTTCTGCTTTGATGCGTTCTTCCTCCGCCTTGCGCGCTGCTTCCTCTTCCGCCTTTTTGCGTTCTTCCTCAGCCTTACGCGCCGCTTCCTCTTCCGCACGTTTACGCTCTTCTTCCGCACGTTTGCGTTCTTCTTCCGCCTTGCGCGCTGCTTCTTCTTCTGCCTTTTTGCGTTCTTCCTCAGCTTTGCGCGCCGCTTCTTCCTCCGCCCGCTTACGCTCTTCTTCCGCACGTTTGCGTTCCTCTTCCGCCTTTTTGCGCTCTTCCTCAAACTTACGCGCCGCTTCCTGCTCTGCCTTCCTGAGTTCTTCCTCGGCACGTTTAAATTCTTCCCTTGCTCTTCGGACAGCTTCTTCTTCCTCTATCCTCCGTCTTTCTTCTTCCTTCCATATCGCTTCCTGATCCGTCTTTGAATCCACAGAAGCATTGACAAACAGCGGATTTTTATTCTCGTCAGATGCCATGGCGG